>JADZEM010000135.1 GCA_020850535.1 Chloroflexota bacterium | reverse complement strand
GACGCATCACACTACAGAATTCCTGTCCATCATCTTGTAACTATGCATCGCTCGGCGCTTCCTGAGCTAACGTGTATTAGTTATAGGCCTAATGCTAGCGTCGAGAATGCCTACGCCAGTGAGCTTGAAAATCAACTAGTGAACGACACTGCTTGGGATACTGTAAATCAAGAGATAGCGTTTTTCCTGCCCACTAGTTCGTCTGGTCAAACAGTTGGCTGCTCATCACTAAGCGTAGCAGACCAAGAGTTCGACCACGTTCTATGTTCGTCGTGTTGCTCCAGGTGCCGTGACGGTCCCTCTGGATGTGATCGACCACTGCTCGGCCCCTTGGAGGACCTTTGTTGGAGGCGGCGCGTCTGCATTCTAGAATCGTATCTGCTCACCTTGCCGGCACGGCTGACACCAAGCTCGGGTGGCCGTGTCGTGAATCCCTACGAAGGCTCAGCCTCCTAAAGCATCCACGCCTCCTGGGCCCTCCGGGGGCCGGTGTGAGGCGTCCGGGAAATGCGGCAGCGCCAAACGGGATTGGTATGACATGCGGCGTCTTCGAGTCGAGTATCCCCGCCGTCATGTGCAGGTGAGCTGATACGAATCAATCTACGGTTCACAAGGGTCCACGGCGACCTGATCTCGATCAGGCCACGCCAATCACAAGCAGCGTCTGACCAGCGTATGAACATGGTCCATGGGGTGGCTTCGTCGCGGGCCGTCGCGCAGCTTCCGCGGCCCCAAACGAACAGCCCCCGCGCCCATGATTCGGGCGCGGGGGCTGTTGCGTGCCAGGAGCCGCGCTGGCAACCCCTCCGACGTGAGGCTGCCTACGGCCGGCCGTTCCGCAGCCCGCCCTTCGGGTCGGCGTGCGCCCGCACTAGCAGCTCGGGCACCACGATGATGTCGCCGCGCTCCTCGGAGAGGCCGTGCTGCTCGATGATCTCGCCGAAGTAGCGCTCGGCCTGGTCCATCGTCTCGGTCCAGGTGGGCACGGCCAGCGAGCGGCGCAGGCCCACCAGCGGCGCGGCGTAGGAGAACGTCGTCTTGCCACCCTCGCGGAGCATGCCGCAGCGGACCACGCTGGCCTCGGGATTGTCCGCGAACGCCTCCACGATCCGCTCGAGGTACGTCGGGAACATGTCGTCGTCGTCGTCGAAGAAGCAGACGATGTCGCCGGTGGCGTAGGCCAGCCCCTCATTGCGGGCGTAGCTGACGCTGGCGTGCGAGGCGTGCCGGTAGACGTGCACGCGCGGATCGGCGAAGTGGTAGTCGCCGGACCGCGAGTTGTTGACGACGATCAGCTCCCAGTGTGGGTAGCTCTGCGCCAGGATCTGCCGAACGGTCCGCTGGATGGTATGTCCCCGACGGTACGTCGGCATGATGATGCTGACGGTCAGGATGTCGGCGCGGGCAGCACGGCCGGACGCCCGGGAACGTGTGGGGCGGGTCGTGGTGGCGGTGGAGCTGGCCGCCACGCGGGTGGGCGATGCCGGCATGGCCATGAGTGTCCTCCCGAGTGGGATGTGAATTGTCGGCGGTGCAGCGCACGGGCGTGCTTTGGCGTGGCGAGCGTGGTCGCTGCTCGTTGGGGCATATGCGGCGGATAGTGGGGCGGTGAGCAAGGGCGCGGATCGGAGGCGGGGCAGGCCTCCGATCCGCAAACGGCAGCGCGCCTCACTGGTGCGGGGGGATGGCCGGCGTGCGGGAGCGCGGCCAACGCCAGTGATACTTCGCTGCCGTGTTCGGAGCGTCGGGACGGCGCCGTCCCGAGTGAAATGGCCGCGCGGAGATCAGGGCGCACGAAACTGCGACCATGCCTCTGGACGGCTCGCCTGACGAGTGCAGGATGGAACTCCGGGGCGCAGTGCGCGAATGCTTGGGCGGACGGCAGACGATCCGCGACGACGCGGCGACGCCTGCCCTACGCTGGCACTCTAGTCGGCCCGGCTCAACTCGCGCTCAATCCCGACTCAATACGGGCGCGATCCTGGTGAATCTGCGGACTCCGGCATCACGTTCGCATCACGCGCACGGCCACCGGTGGGAGCGCCTGGGCGCGTTCAGGCCGGCTCGATCGCCCGCAGCCGCGACCGCAGCCCGTGCAGCGCCGCCTCCGGAAGCCGGGCGGGATCGGCCTGGACGAAGGTCGGCAGGCCGGCTGCACGTCGCTGATCCAGGAGGCTCAGGAACCTGGAGGGGGTCAGCGTGGCCGACTCCGGCACTCGCCCTGCCCAGACCGTCTCCAGCTCCTGCACGAAGCAGGCGGCCTCCGTCGCGAGGGCCTGTTGAGCGTCCTGTTCCTCGTAGGCGTCGTCCAGCACCGTCCCCGGGACGTAACACAATCGTTTCTTGCCGCCTCGCATGTCGCCGCCGGCGTCGCGCACCTGGATGTTCTCGTCGCGCAGGGCCGCGCCGACCCGCCGGGCCAGCAGCATCAGCATCGGCAGGCCGCCGGCCTCGGCCGACGCCAGGATCGCCACGCCCTGTCGGTCCTCCAGCACCATCGGCAGGTACGCCTGGTAGGCCGCCAGCAGGCTCGGCGCGTAGCCGCCTGCCACGATATCGACCTCGTCGATGCGGACCAGCTCCGGCGGCATCTGCACGAGCTTCACGGGCATGGGGTTACGCGCCCTCCAGAGGGGTTCCGGGACTCTGTCATGGCGCGAGCACCGGCAGTGTTGGGAAGAGCCGCGCGAATGCTGCCCCGCGCGGACCACCATCCGCCAGCGTGACGCCCTCCAGGCGGCCAGCGTGCACGGCGAGATCGCCGACGACCTGGAACCCGGCCTTCTCGATGCCACGCGCCGACGCCCGGTTGTGCCCTTCGTACCCGATCCAGAAGCGGCTGATGCTGGCCTCGGTGGCCAACATCGCCTGGAGCAGCAGCGGGTAGACGCCGCGTCCGCGAGCCTCCGGCCGCGTGACGAAGTCCCAGAGATAGGCCTCGCCGGGCGGGATGCTCCAGGCCAGCCACAGCTCGTCGATGCGGCCGGCCGTGCGGGCAAGCCAGCCGTAGCCGGCCGCCTGCTCGTGGAGGAACGCGCCGTGGAGCGTGTTGCCGTCCGCCCAGCGCCGGGCCACCTCGGCCGGCGGCAACCCGGTCAGCGTGCCGGCCTCGGCGGGATCGGCCACCGGCCGCGTCGTCAGGCCGGGCAGGCCCGGGAGGGCTGGCAGCGGGTCGCCCCGCCACCAGGTCGCGACGGGCATGGTGCTCCCTTCAGGCGAATGGCTGCCCGAACCGCTCGCGCGAGGCCACCTCGCCCAGCTCCTTGCGCCGCTTCTTGCCCTTCCCGATCTCCTTGACGGGGTAGCCGAACGGCAGAATCGCCAGCACGTCATAGGTCTCCGGCAGGCCGAGCAGATCGTGCAGCGCGGCGAAGCGGTTGGCGAACCCGACCCAGTTCGAGCCGACGCCCTCGCCCCAGCCGGTCAGCATCATCGAGTGGACGGCCATGCTGGCGTCCGAGACGCCGAACTCGCTGGCCTTCTCGTAGGCGACGACGACGGCAAAGGCGGCGTCGGCGGTGTACGGCCCGGTCGTGGCGATCTCCCCGAGCTTGCGGAGGGTGGCCCGGTTCTCGACCACGATGAAGTGCCAGGGCTGGCCGTTCCGCGAGCTGGAGGTCAGCCGCGCCGACTCCACGATCTTGCCGATGATCTCGGCCGGGACGGGCTTGTCCTGGAACTGCCTGACGGCCAGGACGGTCCGAATCGCCTCGTAGACATCCATGCTGCTCGCCACTCCCTCGCCGCCCGGTGTGCAGGCGGCGTGCCCGAGTCTCTCAGGGCTTCCGAACGGGCGGGCAGCAGGGGATATTCCGGACCGCTACCATCTTCCCAGTTCGCGGCTGACTTCGAGACAGGGGGACCGGGGCATGAAAGTCGTGCTGATCGCGCCGCTCAGCGAGGGGCGCGTCCAGGAGATCCGCGCCGTCGATCCCCGCCTCGTGGTGGTGGACGCCTGGGAGCCGTTCGGGCGCGAGCTGGTCGCTGATTGGCCTCGTCAGACCGCCGAATCGTACCTGCCGCGCCGCTTCTGGGATCTCCCCGATCCGCCCGACCTGCGCCGCGAGCGCGACGCCCTGCTCGCAGATGCCGAGGCCGTGCTGATCACCTTCCCGCCGCCGCTCACCCTGGCCGGCCGCGCCCCCAGGCTCCGCTTCGTGCACCAGATCCCGGCCGGCGTCTCCAACCTGCACAACAGCGACCTCTGGGGCGGCTCGGTCCCCGTCAGCAGTGGCCGTGGCGCGGGCAGCACCCTCGCCATCGCCGAGTGGGCCATCACCGTCTGCCTCGCCCTGTTCAAGGAGCTGCCGCGCGCGTTCAGCCAGCGCACGGCCGGCCAGTTGGACCGGCAGGCGTTCACGGCGAAAGGCGTGGCCGGGAAGACGCTGGCCGTCGTCGGGCTGGGCGGCATCGGACAGCAGGTGGCGCGGCTGGCGAGCGCCCTCGGGATGCGGGTCATCGGTACCCGCCGCTCGGGCGAGCCGACGCCGCACGTCGAGGAGCTGTACCGGCCGAGCCAGCTGCACGCCGTGCTGGCCCAGAGCGATGTCGTGGTGGTCTGCTCGCAGCTGACCGCCGAGACGCACCACCTGATGAACGCCGAGGCGTTCGCCGCCCTCAAGCGGGGAGCGTTCGTGCTGAACATCGCGCGTGGCGAGCTGATCGACGAGGCCGCGTTGGCCGACGCCCTGCGCTCGGGTCAGGTCGGCGGCTTCGGGGCGGACGTCTACGAGGGTGAGTTCGAGCATGGCCCGCCGGAGGCCCTGCTCCAGTTCGAGAACGTCATCCTGACGCCGCACACGTCAGGGATGACCGAGGAGCCGCCGGCCGGCCCGCTCGTGATCTTCCGCGAGAACCTGCGCCGCGCGCTGGCCGGCGAGCCGCTGCTGAACCTGGTGGACTGGGAACGCGGCTACTGACGCCCCCTGCGAGCGCGGGCATTTCGTCCGCTCTCCCAGGGGGACGACGCCCGCGCCGCCCGCGCCCGCCTCTCGGGCGCTACCGGCACGTCATCGTCACCTGCCCTGGCTGCAGGATCAGCCGGCTCGCGCCGTCCGTGCCCTGCACGATGCCCACGCCCGTCACGTCCACGATCTCGCCGTCGGTCCACACTCCCCGCACGCTGGTGCTCGCCACGCCCCCGCGAGCCGCTCGTTCCGTTGGCGACAGGGTCGGCCGTCCTCGTTCTCCTCTCGTGACGCAAGCGTTCCCCACACGTGCGCGAGCATGTCAGAGCTGTACCTCACGGAAAAGCGATATGACGCGCGTGTCCTGACCGCTGCTCCCGCCAGCCGCCATCCGAGAGACGGTGCTATCATGGCCCCGGACAGGGCGAAACTGGGCGGGATCATCCAGGCCCGACGTGGCCCGCCGCTCGCAGTTCCGTACGTGCCTGTGTGACGGTCGTCCGCACGAGAGACGACCCAGAGTTCGGAGAAGGGGTCTGACGTGGTCGAGCAGTCTGCTGGAGGCGTGGCACTCCTGGCGGCTGCCGTGGACCGTCAGCAGGCCGGCCTGCCCAGCTCTGCCCCGGCAGGATGTGTCCTGGCCAGCCCCGCCCCTGCCGACTCCCATGATACCCACCCCTCCTGGGCCGCCCTGCGGGACGTGGTGCACAGGCACGGTGGTCAGATCGTGCAGACCAGAGACGGCGGCCTCTGGGCCATGTTTGCCCGGCCCGCCGGCGCGGCAGCCGCCGCGGTCGGTATCGTGGCGGCCAGCCAGGACGCGCGGTGGCCGGGCCTTCGCGTGGCGCTGCACGCCAGCGCGGGGCCGTCCGCCAGCGCGGGGCCGTCCGCCGGCCGCGACGAGGACGGCGGCCCCGACGCCGATGCTGCCCGCGCCTACCTGCGCCAGTTGCTCCGCGTCTGCCCGCCCGGGCAGATCCTGGCCTCGGCGGCCTTCGTCGCGCTCCTGGGCGGGGCCGGCCCGCCCGAGCTGCGCCTGCGCCCTATCGGGCGGCTCGACCGGCGCGACAGCTCCGCGCCGGCCGTGGTCTACCGGGTCGAGGCGGCCAGCCTCCCAGCCTCTGCCGGCGGGTCATCCGAGAGCAGCCGGCCGGGCGGGCCGGCCGGGAGCGCCCGTCCGACCGACCTGACGCCTGCTGCTGGTCCGGCCGCCAGCGTGGCCTCGGACACGCCGTCACGGCGCGCCCGCACCGCCGCGCCTCGCCAGCGGGCCGGCTCCGAGCCGCAGCCGTTCCGCGTCCGGATGCTCGGGCAGTTCGCCGTCGAGCGCGGCGGCGATCTGGTTGACCTGGCCGCCGCGCCGGGCCTGAACAAGGGGCTGCAGCTGTTCAAGTGCCTGCTCGCCCGGCCCGGCCGCCGCCTCCCGCGTGACCAGGCCCACGAGCTGTTCTGGCCGGACTCCCCGCGCGGCGCGGTGCTGACCACCTTTCGCACGGCGGTCAAGCGGCTCCGCGACCTGCTGGAGCCAGACGTCGACGCCCGCGACAGCGTCCTCCAGCACACGCCCGAGGTGGTCAGCGTGCGGGCTGAGCCGCCCGTCTGGGTGGACGCCGACGAGTTCGAGCGGCTGCTGGCGGAGGCTCGCCACGCCGCCGACCCCGTCCCGCTGCTGGAGGCGGCCGACCGCCTCTACCTCGGCGACTTCCTCCCCGACGACGTGTACCACGATTGGGCCGCCCCCCGCCGCGCGGAGCTGAAGCGCCTCTGGGTGACGTTGCAGCTCGAACTGGCCGGCCGCCGCGAGGGGCGCGGCGAGATCCAGGCAGCCGAAGCCGCCCTCCAGCGACTGCTCGACGCCGATCCTTCTGACGAGCGCGCCGCCCGCGAGCTGATGCTGCTCCAGGCCCGCCACGGTCGGCGGGCCGAGGCGCTGAAGGTCTACCAGCGGCTCGAAGAGGCGTTGCAGCGCGATGTGCAGGTCGCTCCCGCCGACGAGACCCAGGCCGTGCGCCAGCGCATCGCGAGCGGCGCAGCCGAGCCGAGGCCGGGGGCAACCCGGCCGGCCGGCCCGCCGGCGCCCGGCACAACGCCCGCGTCTCCTGGCGTGCCACCCAACGCGCCACCTGCCGTGCTGCCGTCAGGCGCCGGCGCCGCACCGTCGCCGGCTGGCGTGGCGCCCGCGTCACCGGGCAATCCATCGCCGCCGCTCGGCGGGCCGACCTCCTGGCCGGTCCTCCCCGACCCGTCCACCTACGCCCCAACCTACCCCTTCCCCTCGCCCGGCGCGTTGCTCGGGCGTGAGGATGCGCTGACCGTGACCCGCCAGACGCTCCAGGCCGGGTTGGCCGAGGGGCAGACCCTGCTGATCGGCGCGCCGGCCGGGGCCGGCAAGAGCGCCCTGGCCGGGCTGATCGTGGCCGAGGCCCGCGCGATGGGCTACCTCTGCCTGGCCGGCGGCAGCTTCGACCGCGAGACGCCCTCGCCCTACGCCCCGATCCGTGACGCCCTCTGCGACTACCTGCTGGCCCAGCCCCCCGAGCACCTGCACGCCGAGCTTGGGCATCTCGCCACCGACCTCGTGCCCATCGTCCCCGAGCTGCGCTACCACCTGGGTGAGGCTCGCCTGGATGCCGTCTCCACCACCTCCGAGCCGAGCCGCCTGCTCGCCGCCGTTCACGGCTGCATGCGCGTGCTGGCGATGCGGACGCCGACGCTGCTCTGCCTGGAAGACCTCCACGCGGCCGACGGCGCAACCCTGGAGGTGCTCCAGTACCTCGCGCGTCAGACCCGCCGGCTGCGGCTGGTGCTGGTCGGCACGTTCCGGCCGGAGGACGTCCAGGCCGGCCGGCCGCTCGACCGACTCCTGAGCGGCCTCCGTCGGAGCGGCAGCGCCCAGGAGCTGCGTCTGCCGCCGCTGAGCCGCGAAGATACCCGCACGCTGATCGCGGCGCGGCTCAAGGGCGCCGCCAGCGAGCCTCTGGCTGACGCCCTCTTCGGGGTGACGGAGGGCAACCCCCTGTTCACCGAGCAGCTTGCGCTGGCCCTGCGCGAGGAGGAGCGTATCGAGGAGCGGGGCGGCGTCTGGTACGTTGTGGCGGGTGCGCGCGGCCAGTTGCCAGCCCTGCCGCCCGTCGTCGAGAGCGTCATCGAGCGCCGCTTTGACCGCGTCCCGCCCGGCGGCCGCGAGACGCTGGCGATGGCCGCCGTGCTCGGGCAGGCGTTCGACCTGCCGACGCTGCTGGCCGCGCTGGCCCCTGACGACAGCACCCAGGTGCTGGCCGTTCTGGACGACGCCATCTCGGCCCAGCTGGTCCGGGAGACGGCCGCCGGCTACCGCTTCGCCCACGCCATGATCCGCGAGGCGCTGTACCACCGTTTGAGCGGGCCACGCCGGGCAACGTTCCACGCTCGGGCCGGCACGGCCATCGAAGCGGCAGCCGGCGCGCGGGCTGACGAGCGAGCCGCCGAGCTGGCGCATCACTTCGCCGAGGCGGCGAGCGTCGCGCCGACGGCCGAGAAGGCCCTGCGGTTCGGCGTGGTGGCCGGACGGCGGGCGGCCGGCCTCTCCGCGCATCGCGAGGCGTTGCGTCACTTCACCCGCGCTCACGATCTGCTCACCCTGCGTCGGCGGCAGGGCAGCCCGCCCGATGCGGCCGTCGAGATCGACGTGCTCCAGGGGCGCGGCATGGCCGAGCACGACCTGGGCCTCTGGCAGGACGCGATCCGCACGTTCCGGCAGGTGCTCGACCTGACCGACGATCCGTATCGTCGCTCGCGGGCCTACGGGGCCATCGGGCGGGGGTTGGAACAGGTCGTCGACATGCCGAGCGCCCTGGCCGCCTACGACGACGCGATGGCCGCCCTCGCGCCGGTCGCCGACGAGCCGCAGGCTGCCAGCATGCTGCTCGCGCTGCGCTACGACCAGGCGTTCCCGTACCTCGTGCAGGGGCGGTTTGCCGATGCCCTGGCGGCCGGCCGCCACATCCTCGACGCCGGCGAGCGGACGGACGATCCGCTCCTGCGCTTCCGAGGCAACTGCATGATGGCGCTCGCCCAGATGTGGAGCGGGCAGTCCGCCGCCGCCACCGTCCAGTACGAGCGAGCGCTGGCGGCGGTGCAGCTTGGCGGCAACAAGCTCCAGATCGCCACGGCCCACGAGAACTACGGGACGCAGCTCTACCTCGCGGGGCGGTTCGCGGAGGCGCGCACGCACATCCAGCAGGCGGCGGCCTTCTACCGCGACGCCGCCGGCGAGCGGCGAACGGTCCTGGCCTGCCAGCGTATGAGCCGCATCCTCCTGGCCGAAGGCGACCTGGAGCCGGCCTACAAGTGGGCCGAACGCGGGCGGGTGCTGGCCCTTGAAGTGGGCGACCGCCACGCCGCCGAGTGCAACGCGGCCCTCGGGGCGGTGCTGGCAGCGCAGGGACGGCTGCCGGACGCCCTGGTCTGCTACGAGCGGGCGCTGGAGGTGCAGCGGCGCGTCGGACATCGGGTCAGCACGATCGACAGCCTGCTGGGCCTGGGGCTGCTCCACGAGCGGCTGGGGATCTGGGACCGTGCCGAGGCTCTCTACCGGGAAGCCGCCGACATTGCCGAGCAGATGGACCCCGGGATTCGGACCGTGGCTGCGCTCGGGCGCCTGGGGCGGTTCCTGGTCAGCCGGGGGCAGCCTGACGATGGCGGGCCGCTCGTCGAGCGCGCCGTGGCGCTGGCCGAGGGCATGGACGACACGCTGGAGCTGGCCCCGGCCCTGCTGGCGCGCGCCGAGCTGCGGGCGGCCTCGGATCGCCCGGCCGCCCTCGCCGACCTGGAGCGTGCCGCCGCCAGCCCGATGTCCGCCGACGTGGCCGCCGAGGTCAAGGCGTTGCTGACCGCCGTCACGGGGGCTCCCTCACCCCCACCCCGCTGCGACGCGGAGAGGGGGAGCCGTATTGAGCCTCCCCCTCTCCGCGTCGGAGAGGGATGTCGACGCAGTCGATAGTTGCGCCGTGCAGCGTCGGGGGTGAGGTCTCCCGGGGGACCGGGGTAAGGTCACACAGGCTGTCGTCATCCTTGCATCTGCGCCCGGCGGCGGGTACCGTCGCAGGTGGGAGGCCAGGGCTATGACAGCGACCGGGCAGACGTTCGGGCAGGGTGCCTACCGCTACACCGTTGTTGAGGGCTGGGAGCAGCTGCCGGGCGGGTGGACGCACGCCGACGTGGCCGGCGTGGCCACGGACGCCGAGGACCGCGTCTACCTCTACACCCGCGGCACGCCGCGCGTCATCGTCTACGACCGTGACGGCCGCTTCATCCGCTCCTGGGGCGAAGGCCGTTTTCAGGACCGGCCGCATGGCAGCGCACACGGCATCACCATCGGGCCAGATGGCGCGGTCTGGTGCGTGGACGACGGCAACCACACCGTCAAGAAGTTCACGCCAGACGGTGAGGTGCTGCTGACGCTCGGGCATGAGGGCGAGCCATCCGACACCGGCTACATCGGGCCACAGCCGGGCATCTCCGGCTCGACGCTCCTCGACTCGATCGAGCGCGGTGGGCCGCCATTCAACCGCCCGACGAATCTCGCGTTTGCGCCGGGCGGCGCGGGCGCTGACTTCTACGTCTCCGACGGCTACGGGAATGCGCGGGTGCACCGGTTCGCGGCTGACGGCACGCTCAAGCAGTCCTGGGGCGAGCCGGGCCTCGGGCCGGGGCAGTTCAACCTGCCCCACGGCATCGCGGTCCATCCGGATGGGCGCGTCTTCGTGGCCGACCGCGAGAACGACCGCATCCAGATCTTCACGGCAGACGGCGACTTCCTGGCCGAGTGGCTGGACACCCAGCGGCCGACGCAGCTCCAGATCGATGCTGATGGCGTGGTCTACGTGGCCGAGCTGTGGCGGCGGGTCGGGGAGGTGTCGCAGCGGCTGGGCCGTAACGAGGTGGACGCGCCGGCCCGCATCAGCGTGCTGGCCCCGGACGGCAGCGTCCTCTCGCGCTGGGGCGGCCCGAACCGCTGCGATCCCGGGCTGCTCTGCGCGCCGCACAGCCTGGCGCTCGACAGCGCGGGCAGCCTGTACGTCGGGGAAGTGACCTACACCTTCGGCGTCAGCCGGGGCGATACTCCGGCCGACTGCCACACGTTCCAGAAGTTCGCCCGGGTGCGCTGAGGGAAGCGAGCCCGCGAGCAAGGTGAAGGGCTCGCCCGACTCCGTCTACCGCCTACTCGGCTTGCGCCATGTGCATCAGCTCCCACACGTGCCCGTCGAGATCCTGGAAGCTGCCCCCGTACATCGGTCCCTGCGCGGAGGTCGGCTTCCAGGGCTTGCCGCCGGCCGCCAGCGCCTTCGAGATCAGGCTGTCGACCTCCTCGGGGCTGCTGGCCGAGAGGCACGTCAACACCTCAGTCGTCTTCGTCGCGTCGGCGATCTCGCCGTTGATGAAGCCCTGAAAGAACGGCTCGGTCAGCAGCATGACGAAGATGTTCTCGTCCACGATCATGCAGGCGGCCTTCTCGTTGGAGTACTCCGGATTGAAGCTGAAGCCCAGCGCGTCGAAGAAGTCCCGCGACGCCGTCAGGTTCTTCACGGGCAGGTTCACAAAGATCATTCGCATGGGGCTACGCCCTCCCGGTGGGGATGTTGTGCCGCGCCACACTCGTCGGCCTTCAAGGCGAACAGTCGGCGCTCATCAAGAACGTCGAACGAGGCGGCGGGTTTTCGACACACGCGCTACAACGACACCACCGTCAGTCTCAGCAGGGACCATGCCGGCGGGGGCCGGCGGGCACTCGTCGCCGGGACCGCGCTGTCCCGCGCGGCCTACGCGGGCAGGGCCGCTGCCTCCTGGGCTGCTGCGCGCGCCGCCGCGACGCCAGCGCCCGTCGGCAGGCGGAAGCCGCGGCCGACCAGCACCTGCTCAAGCGCTCCGAGCACGCGGATGGCGTTCTCGAACCGCGCGTTGTAGCCCATCAGCCCGATGCGCCAGACCTTCCCGTTCAGCTCCCCGAAGGCCGCCATGATCTCGATGCCGTGCTCCTCCAGCAGCTGCTGGCGCACGCCGGCCTCGTCGATGCCGTCCGGCACCGTCACCAGCGCGATCATCGGGGCCTTGTAGGCGCGGTCCCCGAACAGGCTCAGCCCCATCGCCTCCAGGCCGGCGACCAGCGCGCCGTTCACCCGGCGGTGACGCTCCCAGCGCGGCTCCAGCCCTTCTTCGTCGATGATTCGCAGGGCCTCGCGCAGGGCGTAGACCATGCTCGTCGGCGCGGTGTGGTGGTTCAGCCGATCCGGTCCCCAGTACGCCTGCAACTGGAGCAGGTCCAGGTAGTTCGTGGCCGGGGCGCCCGTGCGAGCCTGCATCGCCGCTTCGGCGCGGGCGTTGTAGGTCAGCGGGGCCATGCCGCTCGGGCCGCCCAGGCACTTTTGCAGGCCCGAGATCGCCACGTCCACGTTCCAGGCGTCCGTCTCGACCCGGCAGCCGCCGAGGCTCAGGACGGCGTCCACCACCAGCAGGGCGTCGTGCTCGCGGCAGGCCGCGCCGATCTCGGCCAGCGGCTGCGCGACGCCGGTCGAGGTGTCGGCGTGGACGATGGCCACCAGCTTCGTGCGGGCGGCCCGCAGCTCGCGGATGACGGCGTCCGGCTCGACGATCTGCCCCCAGGGCGTCCGCACGTCCACCACCTCGGCCCCGTACCGCCGTGCGATCTCACAGAACAGGTCGCCGAACCGCCCGAAGTTGCCCACGACCACCCGGTCGCCCGGCTCCACGAGGCTGGCAATCGCCGCCTCCAGACCCGACCGTGACGACCCCGAGACCGGGAACGCCTGCCGGTTCTCGGTGCGGAAGACCCTGCGCGACAGCTCGGAGACCTCGTCCATGATCGCCGTGAAGGCGGGGTCGAACTGGCCGATCAGCGGCATGCCGAGCGCCCGCAGGACGCGCGGCTCCGGGTTGCTGGGGCCAGATCCGAGCAGGAGGCGAGTCGGCGGGTTCAGGTCACCAAACGAGCGGCCGGTAGACATGGGCGGGTGGGGCCTCCCTCAGAGGGTGCGGGCAGCGATCTGCACGGGGGTCGGGGCTGGCCGGCAACGCTGCCGAACGCTCAGGCAGTCGAATGGTACCGGTTCGCCGGGTGGAGCCGTACACTGGGCGATTGCATGGCGATTGCATGGCGATTGCATGGTGGCCCCGACGGCGGGGCGTCAGCGACGGCGGGGCGTCAGCGACGGCGGGGCGTCAGCGACGGCGGGGCGTCAGCCGCTAGATTCGTCGGCGTGCTTCACGGTCCGCAGCATGTCCGTCGCCGCCAGGAGCGCCAGGCCGGACGTGTCGGGCAGGACCGTGCCGTTCGGTGGGGCGCTCGGCAGCCAGACGCGGAACGTCGTACCCTGGCCGAGCGTGCTGCGGACGTCGATCTTCCCCTGGTGCAGCTCCACGAGCTGCCGCACCACCGAGAGGCCCAGACCGCTGCCTCGGTTGGGTGAGTTGCGGGCGCGCTCGCCACGGAAGAACGAGTCCCAGATGCGCGGCAGCTCGTCGTCTGGGATGCCCGGCCCCGCATCCTCGACCTCCAGCCAGGCCCAGCCGGGATCGTGGCCGGCCCGCACGACGACGGGACCGCTGGGGGCGTGGTGCAGCGCGTTCGACACGAGGTTTCGAATGACCTGGTCGAGCCGCGTCAGGTCGGCGTGGGTCTCGGGCGCGCCTTCCGTCTCGACGCGCAGCCGCTCGCCGCCCGCCTGATGCTGCCAGGCCTTGACGTGCCGCCGCACCAGCTCCGCCAGATCGACCCGTGCCCGCACGAGGTTCAGGCGAGTGCTCTCCAACCGCGTGAAGTCCAGCAGGTCATCGACCAGCCGGATCATCGTCCGCGAGCCGAGCAGCACCTCGTCGGCCATCATCCTGACGTCGTCCGGACTCAGCGTCCTGGCACGCGCCTGGAGCAGCTCGGCGTAGCCGTGGATCAGCGTGAGGGGCGTCCGCAGCTCGTGGGAGACGGTTGACAGCAGCTCCGTCTTGAGCCGCGAGAGCTCGCGGAGAGCCTCGACGCCGGCCGCTTCATCGACGAGGCGGGCGTGCTCGATGGCCACGGCTGCCTGATCGGCAAACAGCTCCAGCAGCTTCAGGTCGTTGTCGTCAAAGGTCCGGCCAGCCCGTCCATCGGCCGCCCCGATGACGCCCAGCAGCCGGCCCTGGGAGATGATCGGCGCGGCGATCGCGGCCTCGATCGAGGTTTGCTCCAGCAGCACTCGGGACCGCTCGCGGGCGGTCGGGTAGTTGTTGACGATGACGCCACGTTGCAGCTCGATGGCGCGTCCGACAGCCCCTTCACCGCTGGCAAAGTGGATGTCGGCAAACCAGTCGTCCAGACCGTGCCACGCCCGTGGGATCAGCCGCTCGGCGTGTGCTTCCCAGAGGAGCACCGTGCCGATGGGCGCATCGACAAGGCCTGCCGTGCGCCGGGTAATCAGCGAGAGCAAGGCCGTCAGATCGAGCTCGCGCGTCAGCTCGGTGGTCACGTCGCGGATCGCTTCGAGCTGCTGGCGACGCTGCTGCTCGCGCCGGAACGAGCTGGCGTGCCCGACGCGGAGCCGGCGCTCGCGCTGCTGGCGGTCCGTTGCCCGCTGCAGGCCGAGCAGCACCCGGAGGAACAGGAGGAGCCACGCGAGCGCTAGGAACAGCACCGGCAGGCCGATGGCGGCCGTCCCACGCTGGAGCGACGCCATCGCCACGACGATGCTCGCCAGCATCACCAGGACCGTTGGGAGGGCCAGTCGCCAGAGCGGCCCCTTCCGAGCGGCGAACGGGCCGGGCGTGCGTACTGACGGCAGGCGCGGCCCGAGGCGGCGTCGGCGCGACGTGTGGCGGATGGCGTCGGAGATGTCACGGCTCTCGCACGAGGCTGCCAGCGCGAACAGTGCCAGCGCGGCGAACCAGACCACGTCTACGGGGTGGCCCGTGACATACGCGCCGCGTACCACCAGGACGGCGTAGAGCAAGTCGCCAGCCGTCAGGACGGCCAGGGCCAACGCCAGCGGGATCGTGGCCGGGCCGCCCTCTGGCTCGCGCAGGATCGCGATGACGAGGCAGCCCAGGATGACAAGGTCGGCGACAGGGTACCCGAAGGTGACGAGTTGGATGCCGCTGCCCAGACTGGCCCACGCCAGCAGCGGGCCGACGACCAGTGCCCAGCAGACGGCCAGGAGGGCGGCAGCGGCAATGCCCATATCCGCCAGCATCGTCCGGCGCGAGAGCAGGCTCGGCTGGAGCGACGGCCGCAGCAAGGTGCCAGCTATCGCGAGGGGCAGGGTCGCGAGATACGCCAGATCCTCCAGGCCCGGGCCGCCCGGCGTCCGGCCGTAGACCAGCTCGGTGACGGCCCAGAGCACGTCGCCGAGGCTCCAGGCGGCGAAGGCCCCCGCGAAACAGAGCCACGAGAGGCGCAAGGTCCGCAACGTCTGTGCGCGAGCGGCACGGAGCGCCAGCCCTGCCGCGACCAGCCCGGCCAGCACACTGCCGAGGTCGTTGGCGACGATACGCACGTGCCGGCTGCCGATGTCGCCGAGCACCACCGACGCGAACAGGACAACAGCGCCCAGGGCGATCAGGATGGCCCAGGTCGGACGCTCGTTGGACTGCGGTGAGGCCGGAAAGACCGCGCGGCTCACACTACCTCTTGGAAAAAGCTGGCCGGGCGCCATTGGCCGGGGGATGTAGCCCACTTTGTGGCGAAATCAGGTGCATCATAGCCCATCTGTGGGGTGTATTTCACAAAGAGATGCAAAAAAGTGGTTGTGAAATAGTTGGACCATGGGCGATTCATACGCAGGCAGTGAACAGCCGAGCATCGCCGCGTGGAACGTGTCGCAACAGTGTACTCTCGCAGACCGAGGAAGCGCGGTCTGCCCGAGGCGTACGGGTGGGGCAGACACGCGCTACGGGCTGTGGCTGGCGGGCCTCAGCGTGAGCCGGCCGTATGACCGGCCAGGCGGGTCAGCAGGTCGCGCAGGGTCTGGATCTCCCCTGCGCTGAAGCTGGCCAGCAGCCGGCTCTCGGCGGCGGCCACCGCGCCCGTCGCGCGGACCAGCCGGCCGCGACCGCGCCCGGTCAGCTCGACGCGGTTGGCACGGCGGTCGTCGGGGTGTGGCTTGCGGGCGACGTAGCCCTGCCGCTCCAGCTCGTCGACGGCGGCCACCATGGTGGTCCGGTCGATGTCGAGGCGTCGCCCCAGGCTGCTCTGTGAGGACGGCCCCTGCTCGGCCAACGTGAGCAGGATGCCGTAGTGGCGGGTGTGCAGCTTGAGGGGGGCCAGCGCCGCGGCCAGGAAGTCGGCGGCGCGCCGCGCGCCCAGGCGCAGCAGCAGGCCCGTCGAGGCATTGGCGGCATCGAGGGTCGGCTCGTCGGCGTCCGCCACCGGGGCAACGACCTCGCCGGGCGCGGCCCGCCGCGCTCGGCGGCGCGGGAGCGGGGTGGAGGCTGGCGCGGACGCGGGTGCGGATGTGGGTGCAGGCACGGGCGTGGGAGGAGGCACGGACGCAGGCACAGGCGTGGACGCAGGCGTGGACACAGGCACGGACGCGAGATTCTCGGGGGCAGCCCCACCGGGCGCTGCGCCTGCCTCGTCAGCTGTCACCGCTCCTGCCTCCGTACCGGTGAGTAGACCCACTGAGCAGACCCACTGCTCTCGCGGCCAGTGTACTCGCTCGGCAGGGGTTATGGGGCATCGGTCGCAGCCCATCGGTCGCAAGCCCACGACCCGCCACCGCCCTACCCGTTACACTCCTCAGCGTCGCGGACGTTGCTTCACTGTTGCAATTGTGGGGTTCGCCATGCGTGTCACGCTTGCTCGCCATGCGTTGTTCGGGGCACGGCTGCCCGTCCGTCGGCTGCTGACGGCCCTGGTGCTGGCCTGCGCGGTCCTGCTCGGCGGCCTGGGTGGCCCGGCCGGGGCGACGCGCGCAGCAGACCTCTTCACTGAGCTGCGGACGTTCCCGGGCGTCGTGCTGCTGCCGCCACCGGAGCTTGAGCCGTTCGCCACGCTGGAGCCGTGGCGCGTGGAGCTGAACCGGCCGCGTCCCGGCTCGACGTCCGTCGTGCGGGGGCGCTATCTCGTGCAGTACCGCGACCGGGCTGGTGGGACCGGCAGCGCGCAGGTGGGCGGAACGATTGGTCGTGACGAGCTGGATCAGACGCTCTCGGCCATGGCCAGTCGGAGCTTCCGGCGGTGCCCGGCGGATGCGCCGTACTGCACGGAGAACGTGGCCGGGCAGGATGGTGCGCCGCTGGCCTCGGAGCTGTTCCGTGGGGTGCAGGTCGGCGACTCCGAGGCCGTCGTCGAGCACGTGGTGTGCTGCGGCGGCCACTACTGGTCGCTGACGTGGTACGACGCCCCCCGTGACTCGACCTACACGCTGGTGCTGGTCGGCCCGGTGGCCGACCTGTACGGCACGAGCATCGCGCAGGAGAACGTGGTGGCGGCTGAGCGCATCGCCGGGATCGCGGCGCGCCTGACGCCGCTGGAGTAGAGCGACGCCTCCAGCGGGGCACAGGGGCGGCGTCTGCGTTCGCCCTGAGCGGCTCGGGGAGCGGCCGCCCCCGGGGTCAGCCTGGCCGGAGCTCCTCAGGCGCGGTCGAGCGGTCCAGATCCAGCGCCGGCCCGACGGGCGTCTCGCGGGTCTGGAAGCGGACGAGCTGCTGGAGCTGCCGAAGCTGCTCGGCGATGCGCCGCAGCCCGACCTCGGCCTCTTCGACCATCTCGTGGAGGTCGGCCGGCAACGACGGCTCGCCGCGCAGCAGGTCGATGGTGCCGACCGCCAGGGCGAGATCGTTGTTCAGGCGGTGCGCCAGCTCGCGCGCAGCAAGCGTCACCGCCTGGAGCTGCGCCCGCTCCAGGGTGCCCAACATCGCAGCGGCCATGCCCGCCAGCAGATCGAGCGCCTCGGCGTCCGCCCGGGTGAACCGCTTGCCTTCGCGCCGGGTACCCACCGAGAGCACGCCGATCAGCCGCCCCTCGTGCAGGAGCGGCGCGGCGATGCTGGCCCGCGCGCCGAACTTGCCGGCCGGGGTGGCCTTCCCGTACTCCTCCTGGTAGGCGTTCGAGATGATGGCATGCTTGGTGCGCGCCGCCGCGCCGCTCAGGCTGTCGTCCAGGCCAACAAGAACGCCGTTTGAGCGGCCGGTGTTGCTGTAGACCTGGATCAGGCGCCCGTGTCCGGCATCCCACAGCGCGATGCCGCCATGGTCCCCCCCGAGCAGGCTCAGCGCTTCCTGGAGCATGACCTCCATGGCACGGTCGCTGCCGGGGTCGCTGTCCGCAAACGCCCTGGTGATGCGGTGCATGGCTGCGCGATGCTCCAGCTCACGCTGAGCTGTGCGCCAGAGGCGCGCGGTGTTCAACGCCTGAGCGGCCCGCCGGGCAAGCGCGGTCGCCACCGAGCATGCATCGGCGGTCCAGCGGCGCGGCGCGGCGAGCGAGAGCGTCAGAACGCCAAGCTCGCGGCCATGCGCGCGCAGCCTGAACTCCCGCACGGCCGGGTCGGCGCCGCCTGGGCCTTCGGCTGTAACAGGGCCGACCGAGCCTGCGTCCACCCCGACGCCGGCCGTTTCCTGGCCCGTGTCGGCCACCCGCGCCTGCTGTCCGTCCTCGTCCACGAGGTCGATCGTGCAGCGATCCGCGAGTTCCGGTACCAGCAGCGCCGTGATCGCCGCGATCGTCTCATCGCGGTCCACGGTCGCCGCCAGCCGGTCGTGCGCGAGGGTCAGCAGCCGTTCCTGGGCCGCATCCGGCGCGCCGTCCGAGCGGTCGTGCACGATCATCTCGATGACCGCCCGGCCGGCCAGCACGACTGGGACGGACGTGACACCCACCGGCAAGAGGCGGCCATCGCTGGTCCGTGCCGTCCACTCGCGCCGGGTGACGGTCCCCGGCGCGACGTGCTCGAGCGCCAGGGCAAAGCGCGCCGCCTCGGCGGCATCCAGCACGTCGACGGGCGAGCGCTCCAGCAGCTCGTCCTGCGCGTACCCAAGCAGGTGCGTGGCCGCCTGATTTGCCAGCACAAAGCGCTTGCCAGCCAGGTCGAACACGAGGACGGGCTCGGGCAGCGCGTCAAGCACCGACCCTGCCAGCCTCTGCCAGTCTTCCCCCACCACGTTCACCCGCTCACCGCATTCGAACCGTTCTGCTGCCTGGCTGCCCCGGTCGGCACACCATGCCACGTCCTGCCGCCGCACGGCACGACCACCGCCTCGCCGGCCATCTTTGTGACAGGGGCGGCGCCGATGAGGGACGACCACACTGTCTTGCAAACCTGAGATCAATGGATGGAACGGCAGGCATTCCTGCGAGGGGATGGATTTTGCGGTGGCTGGTTCGGCGGTGAGAATGCGCCGTCTTGCCAGGGCGCTCGCCGCCCGAAACGGTGGGGAGCTGACGCGCCGCCGACGGCGTCGACGGCTGGCCCGCGCCGCTGCGCGGTCGGCAGCCGAGCCGTCAGGAGGTAGCGCGACTCCTGCGCCAGGATGGCGTGCGCCACCGCGCACGGAAGGTCGCTCGCGGCGAGCGGGCCGCCGCAACATTCGGCCTGAGAGACGGCCTCAGAGGCGGCCTGACAGATGAGTTAACAGACAAGGGGAGGACGCTGGCGGGCGTCCTCCCCCGGCCTGGTGGAGAGGGTGGGGTTGTCGGTGTTGGACGGCCGAGCGGCTCACGACCGCACCGACACCAATATGATCGGGGATCGCCACCCGTATGCACGCTGACACCTGTCCTACTGCGCCCGGGACATCTGTCCCGAAAGTCACCGTTTCCCCTGACTGCTCTGCAACTTTCTGTCTCTCGATATCCCTCCGTCGGTGGCGTGATACTATCCGTACACGAGTAACAGATGTTCGGCTCGACGGCGCCAGACGATCCTGCCCACCTCCAGCCCGGGACCGTGCATGCCCAGGATGGGCTTGCCATGCTGGCCGCCGTGGCGCGCGCCGTGGGGGCGCTGGCGCCGGATGCCCCTGACGAGACGCTGCTGGCCGTGCTCCGGCCGATTCTCGTCCCGGCCGCGAGCGATCTCTGCCTGCTCTACGTCACCGACGCCTCAGAACAGCTGACGCGTATCGGGGGCCTGCCTGGCGCCGGGCCGCTCGCGCAGAAGGTCGCCGCCGCACATCAGGACTTTGCCCCTGAGCTGGGCATCTACGAGCCGCTCCTGGAAGCAGGTCACCCCGTGCTGATGCCGTACCAGCACGCCACGGGCGAGCTTGCCGCCGAGCACTGGAGCTTCGTGCAGGCGGCAGGGCTCGCCTGGGAGCTGGTCGTACCGCTGGCCGGCGGGGCAGACGGCGAGATGGGCGGCGGCGCAGCTGATGCGCTCCTGGTGCTCGACGGCAGCAGCAAGGGCCGCGCGCTCGAGCCAACGACGGTGCTCCAGCTTGCCGAGGTGCTGGGCGGGCTGATTGGCGGCTGGCGAGCGGCGCGGGCGCTGCGCCAGCGAGCTGCCGAGATCGAGGCCGCCCTCGAGGAGACGGCGTTTGCCGGCCGCGAGCTGGCGCACACCCTCAATAACAGCCTGACGATGCCCGTCGGGGTGATCGAGCTGCTGCTGGATGGCGGGGTTGACTCCCCAGAGCTTCGCGAGATGATCGCGGCGGCGGCCTCCGACCTTACGGCGCTGGAGAACCACATCCGGGCCTATCAGAACCTGATGCGCACCCGCACCGGCGGACAGATACGCCCCGGCCAGCACCTGCCCCCGCCGTAGGCGCGCATGCCCAGCCTGCGCGGCGTGCGCGCCGCGCCCGGGTGAGGTAGGCTGGGGCCGGGAGGCTCAGAAGCTTCGCACCTCGCCGTCTGCGACGCGCTGACAGTCGATGCACAGGGTGGCGTGCGGCCTGACGGCCAGGCGGGCAGGGTCGATCTCCTGGCCGCAGCTCTCGCAGAGGCCGTAGCGTCCCTCGGCCTGGCGCTTGAGCGCCGCCTGCACTTGCTGCACCTCGTCGGCGACGATGCCCTTGATGGTGTAGTCCACCTCGCGCTGCATCGTCTGATCGGCGCTGTCGGCCGGGTGCTGATCGACAGCGCTCAGCTCGCCGCTGGCTTCACGCTGATCGCCGGAGAAGGTCGTGCGGTCGATAAACTCGCGAAGGTGCTCGGCCTCGCTCGCCTTCCGCGCGAGCGCTGCCGTGGGGTCGAGGTGGCCGGTGGCCCTGTTTGCCCTGTTTGCCCTGGTGGCCCTGCTTGACCTGTTTGCCATGGTTCTGTCTCCGAGGTGGGATGCGGTGACCGGCGAGCGGTCTGGGTAGCCCGCTGAGATGCACGGGATGTGCCAGCCTGGAGCGGCGCCGGCGTCGGCGTGCCCGGAGCGGTCGGTAACCGGAAGTCTCCCGTTTCTCATGCGGAGGTGCTCGCGACGGATCGGGCCTTGCGGCTACACTTGGGAACAGAGATGCGAGCAGCAGCGTGGCTCTCTCGCCATGATGTAGAAGTCTCGCGGTGCGGAGTCGTCGATGTCCCTGAGCGAGCGGTCCTCAACCTCGTACCCGGATGAGCTGACCCCGGAGACGATGCGCCGGTTCCAGTTGTGGCGCGCGATCTCCGATCTTGCGAAGGCCCAGGAGGACGGGCGGCTCTCGGCGGATCAAGCCCGCCTGCTGGAGTCGCTGGCGGACACCCTGCAGCGGCTGTCGGCCCAGTTGTCGGCCGTCGCGGACCTCGGCCGCCAGTACCTGGACGTGCTCGAGCCGCTCACGCAGCAGCCGCAGCAGCAGCCCGAGACGCGGACGCGCCCGCACGAGCACGACGCCAGCTCGGGCTGACGCCAGCTTGGGCTGACGCCACCCCAGGCTGGCGCCGCCCGGCGCTCGTGCAGAACCAGGAGCGGTGGTCTGGACTGCCCGCTGGGAGCGCGGCCATCGTTTCGCGGTGCTCAGAGCCAGGCTGCGACTTCCCACCCCGTCATCCCGAGCGGAGCGAGCTTGCGAGCGCAGTCGAGGGATCTTTCTCTAGTGGCCCGTCAGTCGTGAACGACCGGGTCGGGTTACTCGACGCTTCCCCTGTCATCCTGAGCAAAGCGACCCATTCGGCAAGCTCAGGGCAAGCATCCGGAGCGAAGTCGAGAGATCTTCCTCACGCCAAGAAGGAGAAGATCCCTCTCCACTCCGCTCGTGCCTCGCCGCGGTCGGGATGACGGACGGGAGGGTGTTCCTCGCCGCGGTCGGGATGGCAAACCCGTTATGTCCAGCATGGCGCAGCACCGGCTCGGCCCTGCCCGTGTGCCGCGCGGCTCCTTCTGTGCTGCTCTTCCGTTACTGTTCTCCGACAAAATCGTTGACGGGACGTCACGGATCGGCGACTCTGGCTTTCAGGGCCGGCCGATGGCTCACCGGTAGGCAGGGACGCGGCATGACGAGGCAGGATCACGACGACCGTCTATTCCCATTCTCCGAGCGTTGGCGGGAGCATCTCGGAGGAGAGCGCACGCCCCGGCCGCAGCTCGCCCAGCAGACGGTCTTCCAGGGCCAGCGCGCTGCAGGCGAGCGCCTCCCCGAGCGCCTGCTCGAACACGTCGAACCAGATCGGCTCATCCTCGCGGTCGTCCTGGACGGCCCAGCCGCCATCGCGCGGCTGGACGAGGACGACGTGCTCCTGGGGCCGCCCCGGCATGTGCACCTGGACGCGCGCACTCCTGCCGACCGGGTCAACCCAGACGGTCAGGCCACGGTGAACGATTGTGGCGAGCATCGGACAGGCCTCCCGCGCGCGTGCTTCCCCTACTATAGAACAAATGTTCCCCTTCGTACAGAGGGCTGTGCTGCCCGTCCCCGTCCTGGTGCGCGCGCTTGCTCGATCCTCCGTCGATGCGCCGCGGGGCCGCGCGTGGCTCGGCAGCTCCGGCTGGCGCGGCCATCGACGCGCTGCCGGCCGGCGGCAGCCCGATGACGCGCCAGGCCGGCCCGGGCGGGTGGGCTGGCCCGGGCACGCCGGCCGGCGTGCTCCTGCGTGCCCGTCGCTGGGCGATGCGGGCGGCCGGCCTGCTCGCCGGCCTGTGCGTGCTGGCGCTGCTGACCTCCTCGCCGGACGGCCCGGCGCTGGCGCAGACCACCAGCTGGATCGAGCTGTTCGACGGCACGCCGGCCAGTCCGCAGCCGTACAACCCCTCGACCTGGGACGTGCTGGTCCACTCACGGGAGGCCGAGACGTGGAAGCAGCTGCAGCCGATGGCCGCCCATCACGGCAGCAACTGTGCTGGCGCGCCGGCCTCGCACCAGATCTCGGCCTACGCCGACGCCGTCTTCCAGTGCAACGGCCACGTCATGACGGCGATCTACGCCGATGCGTACGGGCTGATCGTGCTGACGCCGAACCGGATGGTGGACTTCTCGGGCGGCGAGGCCGTGATCCGCTTCGATATGACGACATTCCGCAGCGCGCCGCGAGACTGGGTGAGCTTCTGGCTCTCCCCGTGGGATGAGCATCTGCCGCTGCCGCTGCAGGAGTGGTACCCGGACGGGTCTGGCGAGCCACGCCGAGGGGTTCACGTCGAAATGTCGAATTTCAACGGCGGGACCACCTTCAACGCCAGTGTGATCCAGAATCACGTCTCGCTGCAGCTGCCGAGCGACTTCGGGCTGTCCTACGAGAGCTTCCTGACGACGAGCGCCGTCCGCCGCGATCCGTTCGAGCTGCGGATCAGCCGGACCTCGCTGAAGTTCGGCATGCCGACCTACGGCCGCTGGTGGGTCAACGCGACGTTCCCGGATCTGGGATGGGATCGGGCGGTGCTCCAACTGGCGCACCACTCGTATACGCCGTTCAAGGACTGCGCCCCTGGGGCCTGCGCGCCGAACACCTGGCACTGGGACAATGTGCAGATCGACAAGGCTGTGCCGTTCGTGATGCTCAAGGGCGACCGGCCGTGGGTGGACAGGACCAGCCGACGATATGTCCAGTTTAATCCGTCTGCGCCGCTCAACAGCTCCCTGCGATTTGTTGGGATTGGCACGAATCTCCAGGTCAGCTTCGACGGCGGGGTGTCCTGGCAGCTGGCGCAGATGAAGCCGGTGGAGAAGAACGTCGAGGAGCTGTTCAAGCCGTACTGGATGCCGGTCCCGCCGGGGACATCGCGGGTCGACTTTCGAGGCGATGGCTGGTGGGGCGGCGACTGGATGGTGAACGATCCGGTCATCTGGAGCCAGACGGTCCCGCTGCCACCGCCGACCTCGACCTGCTCGCCGCGCCCCAGGACCACGGTGCAGACGCAGCCGCTCGGCAGCGGCCGGCTCCAGGTGACGGTGCAGGTGGGGCGGCCGGCCTACGCGGCGAGCAACATCATCCGGAGCGTTCGGGTGGTGGGGGCGCAGAACGCCCAGGTGTCGGTGCTGGGGCAGACGTTCGGGGCCGGCGGCGGAACAGCCGTGCCGACCTCGGCGACGCAGAGTGTGACGCTCACGGTGATCCGGACGGCTGGCGGCTCGGTGACGGTGCCGCTGGCGATTGCCGACGACTGCGGCGAGTGGACGACGTTCGTGGGCGGCGGCCCGAGCGCGTTCTGACGGCAGGCGGCGCGCGGGGGATACCCCCTTCGACAGAATTGACAGTTTGACACAATGCGCTGTCGGGGCTCGGGCGGGATCGGCGGGCCTTGAGGGCGATTGCAGGTTCGTCGGCGTTCCCAGAACGTGGTAAGGCGGGCGGTCGGGAGTGAAAACCCCCGCCTACAGTCATTCGGTCGCTGCGCGACGGAGGCCGGGAACAGCCGTCGTCCGGTGAGACTGGCGCGTCGCGAAGCGACTGCAGGATGGTAGGCGGGGCTTTCAAGCCCCGACGAGGCTGCACGGCGCGCCCAACGTGCAATCGCCCTGGGCGCGCCTTCAGGAAGTTGTCAGGATTCTTCCCCGCCGCATTGATCCCAGATTTATCCGGGCGCGTCATGATGGTGACGGCACGGCGATTGCCGACCCTCTGCTGATTGCCCACGGGCTGGGCCGGCAGGAGCGCAGGCCGGCCGGACCGTGTGGAGTTCTGGGAGAAGACGACCACCATGACGCAGAACCTCTTGATTCGCGGGGGGCGGCGAGCCCTCCTGGTGCGCGGGCTGGCCCTGGCCGGGGCCACGGTGCTGATGGCCGCGTGCGGCGGCTCGGCCTCGGCGCCGGCGGCAACCACCACCACGGCGACGAGCGCGCCAAAGCCGACGACGGCTCCAGCATCCTCGCCGACGACTGGCGCGGCGGCGTCGCCAGTGTCGTCGCCAGCCACGTCGGCCTCACCGTCAACGTCGGCGTCGCCGGCGGCCTCAGCGGCGTCGCCGGCCGTGAGCACGTCGGCGTCGCCGGCCACGTCGACTG
Organism: Chloroflexota bacterium; assembly: GCA_020850535.1. Taxonomy (NCBI): domain Bacteria; kingdom Bacillati; phylum Chloroflexota; species Chloroflexota bacterium. The sequence goes on along the minus strand of JADZEM010000135.1, from coordinate 161,875 downwards.
GCTCGCCGTCGGCGTCTGCCTCGCCAGTTGCTGCCATGCAGAAGGTGAACGCCAACACGGCCAGCGTGGCCGAGTTGCAGCGCACCTTCGAGTCGGCGGGCATCTCGAACGCGGCCCGCTGGGCGCGGGAGGTCGAGGAGTACCGGCCGTACCCCACGGATGACCCGACGTTCGCCAAGCTGCGCCGGGAGCTGGCGAAGTACAACCCGGCCCCGGGCGTCGTCGATCAGATCGTTGCCACGCTCTCGCTGTAAGCCGTGATGCGGGCGGAGGAGGGTGCGTCGCCCCTGCTGCGACGCGGGTTTCTGGGCCTGGGAACGGTCACCACGCTGGCTCTGGCGATCGAGCTGGCGGCCGAACGCCACTGGACCCAGCCGGTGCAGTGGATCGCCTGGGCGGCGCTCGGGCTGGCGCTCGCTGCTCTCGGACTGCTGCTGGGGCGCGCCTCCTCTGGGCGCGTCCTGGCCGCACGCGTCCTCGCGGCGGTGGTCGTCGTGAGCGCGCTCCTGGGCGTCTGGGAGCACGTTGCATCGAACTACGATGCCGGCGAGCTGGACCAGGTGTATGGGCCGCGGTGGGAGACCCTACCGGCCTCGTCTCGCTGGTGGCTGGCGATGAGCAAATCCGTGGGGCCATCACCACCGTTGGCAGCGGGCGCACTGGCCCAGGTTGGGGCGTGCGTGCTGCTGGCGACCCTCCGTCACCCGGCCCGCCGTTCCAGGTGAGAACAGGCGGGTCCGGTCCATCACGTTTCGTCGTGCTCCCGCGTTCTCTTCCTGTTGAGGGGGAGAGATCGATACGGTGGGAGCGCTTCCATGTGGACGATATCGCGGGGCTGGCCGCAAGCGCGAGTTGCCAGAATGCTCCTGCGCTCCCTCACTCCGGTCGATTATCTCAGTGAACCTGTGCGTCGTTGTTGCTATGTGGGGCGCCCTGAGGATGTGCTGACAGCCGTTGGGGTGCGCGCGAAAGCGAGTGCTTCTTAATGGTGAATCGAAGAACATTCCTCATGCTGTTGTCCGCGACCGGTGTCGCGACGGCGTGCACGGGGCCAGCGGTCTCCGCCCCACCGACCACGGCGCCGAGGCCGGCAGCCAGTCTCGCGTTGCGGCTCTCTGGCTCTGGCTCAGCGGTCCCGGCCGCCCAGAAGGCCAGCGAAGGGTATGAGTCCCAGGCGCCGGGCGTCAAGCTGGACTTCAAGGAAGGCTCGAACTCCGGCGGGGCGATCCGTGGCGTCATCGACGGCACGCTGGATATCGGGGTCGTCAACCGGCCACTGACGGAGGCCGAGGCCCGCGAGGGCCTGGTCTACCAGCCGTTCGCCAAAGACGCGGTCGTGTTCGCGGTCCACCAGACGACGCCGGTACGGGGACTGCGGACGGCTCAGCTGCGCGACGTCTACAACGGCACGACGACGAGCTGGCGGGCGCTCTCAGATACGGACGCCCCGATCATCGTGCTGGACCGCGACGAGGACGAGGCGCAGCGCAAGCTCGTGCTGCTCCCGCTGATGGCAGGGCGCGCGGTGAAGCACGACGTGGTCACGCTGACGTCCGCGGGCGACATGATGAGCGCCCTCGATTCGACGCCGTACGCCATCGGATATACGTCGCTGGGGCTGCTGAAGCAGCGCGCCCCGAAGAACGTGGCGATCCTCGACCTGGACGAGGTCAGGCCATCCGCGACGACCGTCGCCTCGGGAGCGTACCCCTGGAGCCTGACGTTCGGCTTCGTGACGCGCGCCAACGCCTCGGCGGAGGCCCGCGAGTACATCGCACACGTGCAGCGGGTGGCCCCAAGCCTTTTGCCGGCGCTTGAGTACGCGCCGCTCGCAGGATAGCCCCGTGCGCTCGCAGGACGGGGGACGTCGCATCGGTTTGCGCGCGGTGCTGACCGTTCCCGTTATCGTGCTCGTCGTCAGCGTCGTGCTGGCCCTGTTCATTGCCGAAGAGTGGGCTGCTCGCGAGCAGACCCGCTCGCTGCTCGACCGCCGTGCCGAGACCGTGATCTCAGGGATATCGGCCCGGCTCGACGAGCGCCGCCGCAACAAGATCCTGATGGCGACGCTCCTGGCGCGCGAGCCAGACCTGCCAATCCTGATCGAGCGGCGCGACGTGGTGGGGCTGGCCCGCCTGCTGGTGCCGCTGCGGGCGACGCTCGACCTGGACTTCGTGCGCGTCGTCGATGCACAGGGGCAGGCGTTGCTCACCGTCGGCGAGGGCGAGGGCGGCGTCCTGATGTCCCTGGTCCCGAAGGCGCTGGCCGGGCTGACTGAGTCCAGCGTCGCGGTCGAGGGCCACGGGCTGCAGATCGCGGCGGCGATGCCCGTGAAGGGGCGCGGTGGAATCATCGGCGTGCTGACGGTCGCCTCCTGCCTGCAGAGTGAGGAATTGCAATCGCTGCGTGAGTCGGACGATCTTGACCTCGTCGTACTGAAAGGTCCGGATGTCGTTGCGTCAACGCTCAGAGACGCGAGCTTGCAACAGATCATCGTGCAGCTTGGCGGCCAGGGGGTTGCGTCGGCAAGGCTCAACGAGTCGATTGCCGCTCCGGGATACATCGCGGCCATCCGCGAGGCCATGAACGGCTCGATGGTGGTATTGATCGCGACGCACGACATCCTCGACGCGACACGCCAGCGGACACTGACCATGATGCTCGGCCTGCTCGGCATCGTGAGCGCCGTCGGGCTGATCGGCATGATCTACGCACGCCAGCTGACGCGGGCGCTGGGCAACATGACGCGGGTGGCCGCGAGCATCTCTGAAGGACGGTACGACGAGCGGATTCCGGAGAGCCACATCCGGGAGTTCAACATTGTGGGGCGGTCCATCAACCGCCTGGCGAGCCAGGTAGACGAGCAACTGAAGGAGCTGACGCGGCGGGCGTTCTACGACCGGCTGACGGACCTGCCGAACCGGGCGCTGCTGAAGGACCGCCTGCGGCTGGCGATGATGCGCTCGAAGCGGCGTCAGGGGCACGTCGCCGTGATGTTCCTGGACCTGGACAATTTCAAGATCGTGAACGACAGCCTCGGGCACGATGTTGGCGATGCGCTGCTGGTGGCGTTGGCGGATCGGCTGCGGCTGAGCGTCCGGCCGGAGGACACCGTCGCGCGGCTGGGCGGCGACGAGTTCGTGGTGCTGGTGGAAGAGGTGGCCGACGCGGACGAAGCGAGGGTCATCGCAGATCGGCTCCTGGAGCAGCTCACGCAGCCGTATCAGCTGGACGGCCACACCCTGTTCGCGGCGGGGAGCATCGGGATCGCGCTGAGCAGCCTCGAGGCGACGACGGCGGACGACCTGATGCGGAACGCGGACGTGGCGATGTACCACGCCAAGAGTGCCGGCAAGGGGCGCTGCGCGGTCTTCGCCCCAGAGATGAACGAGTACGCGATGCAGCGGCTGGCGCTGGAGACGGATCTGCGCGGCGCGCACGAGCGCGGCGAGATGCGGGTGGTCTATCAGCCCATCGTGCGGCTGGAGACGGGCCAGGTCATCGAGGTGGAGGCCCTGCTGCGGTGGGACCATCCGACGCGCGGGGAGATCTCGCCGACCCAGTTCATCAGCATCGCCGAAGAGGCGGGGTTGATCGTGCCGCTGGGTGCGTGGGTGCTGCGCGAGGCGGCGCGGTGCGGCAAGGCCTGGCAGGACGCCTGCCCCGATAGCCCCATCGTCCTGGGGGTGAACCTCTCAGCTCGGCAGTTCCAGCAGCCGTCCCTGGTGGACGATATCGCGAGGATCATCGCGGAGACCGGCCTCGATCCGCACCTGCTGAAGCTGGAGATCACCGAGAGCGTCATGATGCACGACGTGGACGCAGCCGTGCAGGTGCTGAACCAGTTGAAGGCGTTGGGCATCCAACTGGCGATCGACGATTTTGGGACGGGCTACTCGTCGCTGGCGCAGCTGCGGCGGCTGCCGGTAGACATCTTGAAGATCGACCGCGAGTTTGTGAGCCGGCTGGAGAAGGATCCCGAGGACGAAGCGATTGTGCGCTCGATCATCAGCCTGGCGGGCAGCCTGAACCTGCAGGTGACGGGTGAGGGGATCGAGACGGCAGCGCAGGCAGGCCACTTGCGGGAGCTGGGCTGCGCGCAGGGGCAGGGGTACTTCTACGCTCGCCCGATGCGGGCCGAGGAGTTCAGGCGGATACTGGCGGCGCGGACGCCGGTGCTGCCGCCGTCGGCTGGGGCGGCCAATGGGGCGGCCACGCCGACGAAGCGCTCGCGGCCGGCCCGCAAGGCGAGCTAGACGAAGTCCAAGCTGAGAACCTCAGGCTACCATCGCCCGAATACCCTCACCCCCGGCCCGCTGCGCGGCGCGGAGAGGGGAGACGGTTTCAACGGCGTGCCCGAGGCGGATTCTCGGGAATGCGTATCAGCCCCCATGTCAGGCTGACATGGGGGTTCAGGATGACGTGGGGGCTGATACGCGTTGCTCTCACCAGACCGTCTGCTGCTGTTGAGCAACTGTCCTCCCCCAGACCTGTGCGTCGGCCGGTGAGGGCGCCTGGCGAGGGATCGGGCGCGCCGTCAGTCGGTGGGGCCGTCCTCGCCGGGCGAGGCTGGTGCTGGATCGGCAGGCGCCTCCAGGGACCAGATCGAGAAGTCGCGGGCGGCCCACAGGCCGCCGCGCCAGCTGCCGCCCTGAAGCTGCACGCTGCTGACACCAGACGGGATCGGTGTCCAGTACGAGAGGAACGCGCCGGCCGGGTCTTTGCCCTCCCGCACGGGGCGAGGCTGGGCCGCCTGCCAGGACGCGCCGCCGTCGAAGCTCACGGTGATGCCGCTCCCGATGGCTGCGAAACGGAGATGGCTGTCGGCCGGGGCCGGCGCGGGAAACGTGACAGTCGTGCCGCGCGCGTCGCTGGCCCAGCGCTGCTGGCCCGAGATGATGGTGAACGGCACGGCCGGGTTGATCCCAACGGTGTCCCAGTGCCAGGTGTTCGGCCCGCAGGCGGCGCAGTCCTTGGCGGGCGTGTACGAATGGTGGCCGAACTGGACGACCGCCCGATCCCACCCGAGATCGGCAAAGCGCTCGTCGAGCCACCAGAGGTTGTAGGTGGGCATCCCGACCTTCAGGGAGGTCCGGCTGATCCGCAGCTCGAACGGGTCGCGGCGGACGGCGCTCGGCGTCAGGACGCTTTCGTAGCCCGTCCACCACTGGCCCTTCAGCTCCTCGACGACGCCGCCTCGGAAGACGCTGGCCGAGAAGTGGGACTGGCCGTTGGAGCTGCCGAGGCGCAGGTGCACCGAGCGGCGCGGCTCGCCGAGGAGGTCCGGCAGGAAGCTGTCGAGGGGCAGTTGCAGATGATCGTCGTAGGGGGTCAGCCAGAGATCGACCCAGTCCCGTGAGGACGAGCGGAGGGTCGAGAGGTCGAACGTGACGACGGCCTCGCCGGTGGAGAAGTCGATCTGCTGGTTGGGGGTGAGGTAGACGACGCCGTAGCCGCCGGCGTTGATGGCCGTCATCAGGTGGTTGTTGCAGAGGTAGACGGCGTCCTCGTAGGAGGTGGTCAGGTGGGTGTTCGGGGGCGCGGAGCAGTCGCCGCCGTGGTGGGCGGCAATCGGCTCAAGCTCCTGCCAGGTCTCGCGGTCACGCGAGTGGACGGTGACATCCCAGCCAGCGCCGTGCCAGGGCTCGGGGGCGGCTGGCCGGCCGTCGAAGGTGGCGAGGAAGGCGTGCGGCGCGGGCTGAGCGCGAGCGGCCAGGGCAGCGGTGGCCAGCGCGGCCCTGGCCGGAGCCGCGAGGGCCGGGGCGGACAGCCAGGACGCGACGGCCAGCACCAGCGTGAGGACGAGCAGCGGTGCACGTCGAGAACGGTGCATCGTGCGGAGGCTCCTTTTCCTACCCGGGGCGCGCGGCGTCACCGGGCGGCTCCATCTGGCGAATCGGCCGGGCGGCCGGCCCGGCGACGACGGTGTAGGGCGGCACGCTTCGGGTGACGATGGCCCCGGCGGCAATGATGCTGTCGTGGCCGATGGTGACGCCCTTGAGGATGATGGCCCGCGCGCCAACCCACACGCGGTCTTCGAGGACGACGGGCGCGATCTGCAGCGGGCGGTCCGGCAGCGGGTGCTGATCGGTGTCCATGATGAGGACGTCCCGGGCGATCATGCAGTCTCGCCCGATGCGGACCGAGCGCCCGGCCACCACCTCGGTGTTGCGGTTGAGGTAGGTGCCGTTGCCGATGGCGAGGACGGCGTCTTTCCAGACTTCGAGGCGGACGCCGCTGAAGAGGGCGCAGTTGCCGATCTCGATGCGACCGCCCTGGTTCTCGATGGACGGCAGGGTCCAGCCGCCGTGCACGGTGATGATGCCGGCCCGCTGGAACTTGCCGCGTATGAGCAGCCCGAGGACGTGGCTCCAGATGCCGTGCGTCTGGAAGCGCCGCCGAAGCCGGTCACGCAGGCTGTCTCGTGGGTGCTGACTCACGGCGGGAAGGATCGGACAGGGGCCGAGGGCGGTGCAAGGGATGCGTGATGGCCGGGGAAGGGACGATGCGGCGACGGGGTCGAAAGATCCGGAGATGGCCGGGTCTTCGTCGATCGTCTGGACCGCCAAGGCTGGTCCGCCGGGCTGGCTCGCCTCGTGCAGGCTGGCGTGCGCGCTGGCACGCACATTGGGGGCTGGACGTGCGGAACCTGAACGATCCGGCGTTCGTTCTGGTTGGCGAGGGGGCCTCTTCTGTCTCGTTACGGAATCGCGATGCAGGGCTTGCTGACAGGGCCCCTCGCGAGCGAGCATACTAGCATTGGGCGGTTCGTGGTCTGGTCCGTGTGGGCCTGCTGGTCTGTGTTGGTCTGAAGGAAGGCGACGATGGCGATCACTCGACGTGCGTTCTTGCACACTGTTGGGCGCACGATAGCTGCCACTGGGGCAGCCCTGGCGCTGCCGCTGGTCCCCGCGACGATCTCCCCGGCCCTGGCGGCCTGTGAGACCGAGGCTGAGGGCGCGGCGGAGTGCAAGCCGGAGGGCGCGGTCCCGCGGCCGGCCGGCCCGCCCGGGTTTGAGCCGTGGTGGGTTTCGACCTTCCTCTCCACGAAGCTCTGGTCGGACGCGGATGCCCTGAAGGATCCTGTCGAGGCGGTCGAGCCGGGCCGGCTGTTCCGCGTGGACGGCCCGCAGGAGGGCTACCGGGTTCCCGTCTGGGACGCTCGCGAGAACCGCACGGTCTACGTCGGCACGGAGGCTATCGGGCCGGTGGGTGCGCCGGTCTGGGCGGACTACAGCGAGGATGGCCGCTGGGTGGACGTGCACCTCTCGATCCAGCAGCACCTGATCGCGATGCAGGGCGATCTGCCCGTCTTCAAGGATCTGGTGACGGCCGGCGTGGACCGACGCACGAAGCCGGGCTTCTACCGGATCCTGCGGCGCGTGGCCAACGAGACGATGGACAGCCGGACGGTGCCGGATGCCACGCGGACGTACCTGCTGAAGGACGTGCTGTACACGCAGTACTTCCACGGGGACGGCTCCGCGATCCACTACAACTGGTGGGCGAGCTCCTGGGGTTACCCTGGCTCACAGGGGTGCCTGGGTATGCGGATGGGCGGGGCCAAGTTCATGTGGGACTGGGCCGGCGTCGGGACGCCGCTGGCGATCCACTACTAGCCCAGAGCGGCTCGCGGGTCCGGGCCGAAGCGGCATCGCGGGTCCGGGCCGATTGAGCGTGGCCGGGCGTTCCTCTGGTACACTACTGCTACGGGCGCGGTCCCACGGGCCGCGCTTTCCGCGCGCCCACGGGCGTGCTCACACCGAGCCATGCCTTTGTGGGTTGGCTCCAGGGAGGCGAGATGGCCGAGAAGAATAAGAACCAGACAGCGCAAGAGCGTGCTCGCCTTCGCGAGCTGATCGGCGCGCAGGCGTCGAACCGCTTCTGCGCGGCGGACACCTGCCCGACGAAGGATCAGCCGATCCTCAAGAAGGATCTGTACCCGATCGTCATGGCGTATCCGCGCAAGACGGTCTACTACCACCGGAACTGCACGACGACGTTTTAGGTCGAGTCGTCAGTTTTCAGTTGTCAGTTTTCAGGACGGGGCGTCGCTTCTTCTGATAACTGACGACTGAGAACTGAACACTCGCTCTCATGCGCCCACGGATTCGACGTCGTCTCCGAGCTTGTAGCCGAAGCCGCGCACCGTGATGATCGGCGGCGCGCTCTCGCCGAACGGCTCAAGCTTCGCCCGCAGGCGGCGGATGTGGACGTCCACCGCCCGGCTCTCGCCGAGCGTGTCGTAGCCCCAGAGGGCCGTTGCCAGCTCGTCGCGGCTGAACACGCGCTCCGGGTCCGAGGCCAGCGCCGTCAGCAGCCGGTTCTCGGTTGGCGTGAGGTGGACCGGCTCGCCGTTGACGCTGACGGTCCGTCGGCGCGCGTCGATGGTCAGCGCGCCGACATGGAGGGCCTCGCCTCCGTGGTGGGCCGTGCGCTGGTCCGCGCGGCCGGGCCACGGGGGGGCCACCGCGCTGAGCCCCTGCGCGGCGCGGGCGGCTCCCGAGCGCGGTGCGCGGCGCAGAACCGCCTGCACCCGAGCCACCAGCTCGAGGGTGTCGAACGGCTTGGCGATGAAGTCGTCAGCGCCGAGCCGCAGGCTGAGGATGCGGTCGCTCTCACGGACGGAGCCGCTCAGCATGATGATCGGGGCGGGCCAGCGTGCGAGGAGGCGAGCGCAGAGCATCAAGCCATCGGCGTCTGGCAGCATAATGTCGAGGATGACAAGGTCCGGCTTGATCTGGTCGACGCCGGACTCAGCTTCCGCACCGGTGGCAACGGCGGTGACGCTGTACCCTTCCTGTTCCAGGATCTCGCCGACCAGACTCGCGATCTCCTGGTCGTCATCCACCAGCAGGATGGTCTGCCGGGCCATGAGCGCCACGTCGTCGTTGCGAGCAGGTGTCAGGTCTGGGTAGGTCATCAAGGCGTCCGTTTCCCCGCGGTGGGTGATCTGTAACCGCACGCTTCGGAGATCGCAAGTCTTGTGCCACGATGGGGCAGGCGGTGCGCCCGGATGTCATGCATCAGCGGCGGGAACACCGGCCGAGGCTGGCGCGTCCTCTGCTGAGGGACTCACACTGCGCGAGGCAGCAGCTTCCTGGTGGAGGGACGATCTGATGGACCCGATCCTGCTCGGGACGGCCAGTGCGTTCGGGCTGGCGGCGGCGGCCGGTTTGAACACCTCGCTGCCGTTGCTGCTGCTGGGGTTGGCGGCCCGCTTCGGGCTGCTGACGCTGGTGACGCCCTACGACGCGCTGGGGTCCGACATAGCGTTGGGCGGCCTGGCCGTCCTGGCGTTCGGCGAGTTCGCGGCGGACAAGATCCCCGGGGCAGACAGCGTGGTGCAGGTGCTCCAAGGACCGCTCACGCTCGGCGCTGGGGCCATCCTCTTTGCCAGCCAGAACTCGCTGATCCAGGACGTTTCGCCAGGGCTGGCGATCCTCGTCGGGCTGCTGACGGCCGGCGGCGTTCACTCGGTCCGCGCGCTGGTGCGCCCGGTGGTCAACCTCGGGACGTTCGGGCTGGGCGGCCCGGTGGCATCGGTGACCGAGGACATCGGGGCCGTGGTGATGACGGTGCTGGCGATTGTCGCGCCGTTGCTGGCGATCCTGGCGCTCGGTGTGGCCGTGGTGGGGCTGGCCGTCATCGCGCCGACCGCCGCCCGGCGGCTGCTGGCCCGCCGACGAGGTCCGCAGCCGGCCTGATCGTCCACACGATCCTCAGGACGAGCCAGACCCGTCCGGGCAGACCCGTCGCGCGGTCGCACGCCAGGGCGAGGACGGCTACTTGCCCTGGGCCACCCGCTTGCGCGCCCACGGCCCGAAGATCGGGTAGGAGAAGTCGCGCCCGGCCGCCACCACCAGCCCGCCGTACAGTCCGTAGGCGATGGTCCCGAAGAACCAGAGCGCGAACAGCGGCACGAGGGCGCACCAGAGGCCCATCAGGAGCTGCCGCATCGACATCTCGCCCGCGCCAAGCTCCGAGCCGCCCATCAGGAGGACGGTCACGCCGATCCAGACGGCGGCGGTCAGGATGTTGACGATCAGCACGGCCAGCTGATAGGCCCCGGCCTGCTCGGCGTGGAACGCGACGACCGGCGAGCGCTTGCTGCGCAGCCAGATGATCAGGTTGATGGCGATCCCGACCAGGAACCCGACCCCGATGACGATGCCGAAGCCGATGCTCAGGTGGCTGACGGCGGCGATGCGCTGATCGACGTGCTCGGTGGCCTTGCGGCGGATGTGCGCGCCAAGGCTGGGCGCCCGGGCCGGCTCCGGCGCGCGGACTGGGTAGGGCGGGCGAGCATCGTGCATCGAGCAGCCGACTCCTCTGTCTGGCGCGGCGTGGCCACCGGCGACCGTGCCGGGCCGGGCCGTGTCCGAAGTGTAGGGGCGGCCGGCCGTGCCAGGAAACGATTCTGTCTGGCGCGGGATGGGCGGCCGCGCCAGAGGGCTGCTGGTGCGTGTCCGCCCACGCGCTCAGCCGTTCTCTTCTTGTAGAGGCGCGCTTGCGCCACGAGGCATCACGCACGTTGCAGGCCAGCCGCGCCCCGACTGACACCCTCACCGCCCGCTGCATCGCACATTGCGACGCGGACCGCTTCTACTACGCGGTGGAAGCGCTGGAGCGGCCAGAGCTGGCGCAGGCCGAGCGGCCGGTCATCGTCGGGCACGATCCGCGCACGTCGCCCCGCTCGATTGTGAGCACGGCCAACGATGCCGCGCGACGGCTCGGGATCAACAGCGGCATGAGCGCCGCCATCGCGCTGCGGATCGCCCCGGACGCCCTGTTCGTGCAGCCGCGCTACGAGCTGTACCGGGCGTACTCCGAGCGCCTGATGGCCGAGCTGCGCGCCGCCAGCCCGGTGGTGCAGCCGCTCTCGATTGACGAGGCGTGGCTCGACTGGTCCGCGCACGGCTTCGACGTGGCGGCGGCGCTGGCCCTGCGTGAGCGGGTGCGGCTGGCGACGGGCCTCTCGATCTCGATGGGTGTGGCGACCTCGAAGCTGGTGGCGAAGATGGCGACGGAGATCGCCAAGCCCGGCGGCGTGCGCGTCGTGCGGCCCGGCGAGGAGGCCGGGTTTCTCGCGCCGCAGCCGGTGCGGGCGCTGTTCGGGGTGGGACCGCGCACGGCTGAACGGCTGACCGAGAGCGGCATCGAGACCATCGGGCAGATCGCCGGCTGGCCGCGCGAGCGGCTGATCGAGCTGTTCGGGCCGAGCCACGGCGGCGGGCTGTGGGACCGCGCGCACGGCGTCGACGAGTCGCTGCTGGAGCCGGACCGGGCGGCCCGCTCCTACTCTGCCGAGCACACCTTCCCCTACGACACGCTGGACCGTCGGCAGTTGTGGGCTGAGCTGCGCTCGCAGGCCGCCGAGGTGGCCGCCCGCTTGCAGGCCGAGGGGCTGCACGCTGGCGAGGTGGCGATCAAGCTGCGGTACGCCAGCTTCGAGACGCTGACGCGGCAGACTCGCCTGACGCTGCCGACGGCCGCCCCCGACGAGATCGCGCAGGCGGCAGCGCTGCTGATGCGGCGACACTGGGACCGTGCCCGGGCCGTGCGGCTGATCGGGGTGCGGGCGGCGCGGCTGCTGCCGTCGAGCCGGCCGGTCCAGCTGCCGCTGCCGTTCGGATAGCCGCGGCGTGGGACGAGTCCGCTCGTGACCGGGTCGCTTTCACCACGGACGGGGGTGAGGGCGTCACTCGGCGTAGGACCGTACGATCTCGTGGGCGGCCTCGATCACCGCCGCCCGCAGCTCCGGCGGCCCCACTACCGCCATCTGCGCCCCGAACCCAAGCACGTAGCGACAGGCGTTCTCTGGCGTCTGTAGCTCCAGTTGGAGGGTGCGCCAGCCGTCGGCGTCCGGCTCGCTCTGCGAGACGACCTGCACGAACGAGCCGGGCATCCAGACCCACGGCAAGGCGTCTGGCGCGACGCGCACCGTGGCGTGGTAGCGTGGTAGCGCCGCCACGAACGCTGCCGATGAGTCGGCCCAGGCGGCGGCGAGGTCGAAGTCGGCCGGCCGGACGGCCGACTCGGCCAGGATCTCGACGGCCTGGATGCGCGAGACGCGGTAGGTGCGCCGGTCATCGCCCACGCCAGCCACGAGGTACCAGGTGCGCCCCTTCGCCACCAGCCCGAGGGGGTCCAGCTCGCGCTCGACGGTCGGGCGCTCACCGGCCGGGCCGGCGGTATGGCCGGGTGCGCGCTCGTAGGTGATGCGGACGCGCTGCTCCAGCCAGAGGGCCTCCTGCAAGGCTGCCAGGGCCGGCGCCGGCGCGTGGGTGGCGGCGTCGTGCCAGCCGGCGCCGTCGACGTGGATGCGCTGGCGCACGAACTCGGCATCCCGGCGCGCCACGGGCGAGAGCGAGGCCAGCATCTTGACCTGGGCGCCGTCCGCTGCCCGCGCCAGCCCGAGGTCGGCCAGCAGTCGGGTGGGAACCGGCAGGAACAACGCCTGCACCTCGGCGTCGGTGAGGCCAATCACCTCGGTCCGGAACGACGCTGGCAGCACCCAGCCGCCACCGCCGCCACGCTCGGCGTAGATGGGTACGCCGGCCATGCTGAGGGCTTCCATGTCGCGGTGGATGGTGCGCGGCGAGACCTCCAGCCGACGCGCCAGGTGGGCGGCCGTCAGCTTGCGGTTGACCTGGAGGAGCAACAGGATGGAGAGCAGACGGTCGGCGCGCACCGGAGACTCCGTCGTGGGTCGTGGGTCGTGGGTCGTGGGTCGTGGGTCGTGGGTCGTGGGTCGTGGGTCGTGGGTCGTGGGTCGTGGGTCGTGGGAGTGATGGGGTGAAAGCGTGCAAGTTTCAGTTGTCGTCCTGAGCGTAGCGAAGGACCTCACCCGCTGACGCGGGGTTGACGGTCAGCGGGTGAGGTCCTTCATTGCGCTCGCAGGCTCGCTGCATTCAGGATGACACGGCAACGGTCGGTGACGGTCAGCGGGTGAGCAGGGCGATTGCATGTTCGTTGGTGTCCCCGAAGCATCATGGAACGGGCGGTCGGGGACTGAAGTCCCCGCCTACAGTCATTCAGTCGCTGCGCGACGGCCGTCGGGAACGGCAGGTACTGGTGCGACTGGAGCGTTGCGCAGCGACTGCAGGATCGTAGGCGGGGCTTTCAAGCCCCGACGCCGCCGCACGACGCGCTCAACATACGATTGCACTGGTAGCAGCATCAGGGCGATTGCATGTTCACTGGTGTACCCGAAGCATCATGGAACGGGCGGTCGGGGACTGAAGTCCCCGCCTACAGTCATTCAGTCGCTGCGCGACGGCCGTCGGGAACGGCAGGCACTGGTGCGACTGGAGCGTCGCGCAGCGACTGCAGGATCGTAGGCGGGGCTTTCAAGCCCCGACGATGCTGCACGACGCGCTCAACATGCAATCGCCCTGAGCGGGTGAGGTTCTTCGCTGCGCCCGCAGGCTCGCTGCATTCAGGATGACATATTACTCCTGACTCCTGGCTCGGCTGCATTGCTCGCCGGGTGGCGGCTGCCAGCAGCCCGACGTAGAGCCAGAAGAGGGCCACCATGTGCGGGAACCGCGGGTTCATGAAGTAGTGATCCAGGTTGCCGACCAGCGCGCCGGCCAGCACCGGCGCCAGGAGCGTCGCGGCGAGCGCCCGGTCCTCGCGGTCAGGGGCCAGCAGCGCCGCTCGCAGGCCCTGTACCATCACCACCGCCAGGATCAGCAGGAAGATCCCCAGGCCGATCAGCCCGGTGTTCTCGCCGACCAGCAGGTAGATGCTGGAGACGCCGACGAAGGTGCCAAGCTCAGGTGCGCCGCCGAAGCCGACCCCCAGCACCGGGTAGTCGGCAATGATCTTGAGGGCCTGCCGGTACTCGTCCACCCGCAGCGCCGCCGCCCGATCTTGCGCCGCGAACCCCGAGGCCAGCCGCGAGACCATCCGTTGCCCGACCGGCAGGGCCAGCAGCGCCCCAACGGCCGGCAGCCCGAGCAGCCAGAGACGACGGTCGCGGATGGTGGCGAGCAGCGCGCCGGCCGCCGCAAGCCCGAGCCACGAGGCCCGCGACTCCGAGAAGACCATCGCCGTGGCCGTCAGGCCGAGGCCCGGCAGCAGCAGCCAGCGCGGCAGCACCGGCCGGGCTGCGAACAACTGGCCCAGCATCAGCGTGGCCGAGAGCATCAGCATCCCGCCGAACACGTTCGGATCGATGGACGTGCCGACGGCTCGCAACGTGTCGGAGTAGGTGTTGTTCGGCCCGGGCAGGAAGCGGAGGACGCCCGGGCCAGACGGGTAGCCCAGCACACTCAGCGACGAGAGCACCTCGACGATCTGCTCTCGCGGCAGGCTGTGGATCGCCAGTCCGAGCGCCGCCGCCGCTATCCCTCCGAGGATCAGGGCCTGCACCAGCCGCTGGATCGTGGCGCGCTCGCGGACGACGTCCACCACGACGATGAACAGGCAGATGGCGACCTCGTACTTGAGGAAGCTACGCAGGGCGGCCCCGGACGGCATCGCGTAGGCGGCCCCGAGCACCAGGGCCAGGACAGCGGTCACCAGATACGCGACCAGCAGCCTGCCGGCCAGCGTCAACTGCAGTCGTCTGGCCGTCAGCACGTGGCGCAGCAGCCAGTTGAGGAAGATCGCGGCGAGCAGGGCATCCACGAACGTCAGGGCCACGCCGACGCGAACGGGGATGACCGCATACGGCAGGAGCGTCGCAACGGCCACGAGCCCGAGCAGCCCGGCCTGCACACCACGTGTCACGCACCACGCGGCGATCAGCCCGAGGGCCACCGCCGCCACCCCAACCGGCGACCCGGCTGCCACCGCCACGCCGAGGCCGCCGCCGACCAGCAGCGCCAGCAGCACCACCACCAGCGGCGACCCCCACGAGAGGTGGTCGACGACCCAGTCCGGCCGGCGCGTCGGCACGATCACGGTGTCGCGCTCCTGGACAGTGGCGAGGCTGCACGAAAGCCTGTCACTTCCCACCGGACGCCCCACACCGGCCGAGGGGAACCGCGCACCCGGGTGCGCGGTTCCCCGAACGACCTGGCCATTCCCATCAGTCGCCCGTCCCTGCGAACGTCGCGGCGTAGATCCGGGCCGTCTCCCGCGCGATGGCCGCCCACGAGATCTGCTCCCCAACCACCAGCGCGCCGGCCGCCAGGTGCTCGCGCAGGGCGACATCGTCGCGGAGCCGGGTGAGCGCCGCTGCCAGGGCCGTGGCATCGCCCGGCGGCGTCAGCAGGGCCGCGTCGCCATCGCGGATGACCGCCGCGCCCGGGCCGCTCCCGAGCCAGACGGCCACCGGGCCGGTCAGCATGGCGCGCGGTCTGGGCAGCGTGCTGACGATGGGCCGGCCGTGCGCGAGCGCCGCCATCAGGGTGCCGCGCCGTGCCGATGCGCCGTCCACGAAGGGCAGGGCGATGGCGTCGCAGGCGAGCAGGTGCGACGACAGCTCGGGTGGGGCGAGATAGCCGGTCTTCGCCACCCGATCCGTCAGGTTGGCGCGCTCCACAGCGTCGTGGACGGCCCGGGCCTGGGCCAGATCGGTCGGGTTGGACACCCCGAACTCCGCGCCGAGCAGCGCCAGCCGAACCGGGCGGTCTGGCGACTCGGCGGCCAGCCGCCCGACCGCTTCGAGGAGGGTCGGAACGCCCTTGCTCGGGTTCAGAAAGCCGAAGTAGCCGATCAGGAACGTGGCGTCGTCTGCGCCCAGCCGGCGACGCACCTCGTCTCGTGGGAGATCGGCGGCAGGCTGGCAATCGACGTTGCTGCCGATGGGCAGGACCGTGCCGTGCACGCCAGGGCCGGCCGCTTCGAGATCCGACAGTTCGGCGAAGACGGCAGCATGGCTCGAACGGGCCAACAGGCGATTGGCCGCGAGGCGGACCGCGCCAGCTTTCGGGAAGAGGTACGGCGGCAGGAAGTCGTGGAAGGTGGTGACGACGCGGGCGCCGGGCAGCGTCGCGCGGATCAGGCCCGGCAGCAGGTGAACCGAGCCGCCCAGCTCGTAGGCGCCGGCCTGAAACTGGATGTGGAGCAGCGGTCGCGGTCCGAGCCGAGTCAGGACTCGCCGGACCAGCGGCCAGAGACGCGCGTCCCAGGCGGGGACCGCGCCGTAGACGGGGACACGGCGCTCGCCCAGCGTGCGCCGGCCGGGCAGGCTGGGGCGGCGCGCCGTCAGCAGCCCGATCCTGACGCCCTGCGCCGCCAGCGCATCGGCAAGTCGGACGGTGTAATCCCCGACACCGCCCCGGTCCGGCGGCAGCTCGCCGGAGAGCATGCAGACGCCCGAAGGCAGCAGAGAGGAAGCAGTCACGCCGAGATGATACGCGGAGACCGGCCACGACTCCGCGAGATTCCCGCTCGGACGCAGGGCGATCGCATGTTGATGTCGTCGTGCGGCGGCGTCGGGGCTTGAAAGCCCCGCCTACGATCCTGCAGTCGCTGCGCGACGCTCCAGTCGCACCAGTGCCTGCCGCCGTTCCCGACGGCCGTCGCGCAGCGACGGCGTGACGGTAGGCGGGGACTTCAGTCCCCGACCGCCCGTTCCCTGATGCTTCGGGGACACCAATGAACATGCAATCGCCCTGCGCTCGGACGCCGGAGGGCCAGCCGCAAAGCAGAGATCTGCATGCAAGGAACATGATATGAACATAGTATTGATATAGTATGGACAGACTCCGTACCATTCGCCTTGCCATCGCGATCTTGGTGGTGGATTCGTGATCTGGTGATCTGGTCAGATGCGGAGGGAGCGAAGACGGTGGTCATCGCTCAGGCAGCGCCAGTCACCAGCATTCCTGGGAGGACTCTGTGCGGAACGTCCCCGCTTCCATCGCGCGCCGGGCGACTCGCTGGCTCGCCCTCTCCTTCGCGGCGGCTCTCGCCGTGACTATCTTTGCCCTGCCGTCTGCGGCGAGCGCGCAGGCGCAGCAACGGGACATCGTCGATACCGCCGTCGGGGCCGGTCAGTTCACCACGCTGGCGAAGGCCGTGCAGGCGGCCGGGCTGGTCGATACGCTGAAGGGCCCGGGGCCGTTTACCGTCTTTGCCCCAACGGACGCGGCGTTCGCCAAGCTGCCGCCCGGCACGGTAGATAGCCTGCTGGCAAATCCGGCCCAGCTGCGCGCCGTGCTGACCTACCACGTCGTGCCGGGGCGGGTCATGGCGAATCAGGTGACCAACGGCCTCAGCGCGAACTCGGTGCAGGGCGCACCGCTGACGTTCCAGGTAGGCGGCGGCTCGGTCAAGGTCAACAACAGCGCCACCGTGACCCAGGCGGACGTGATGGCCTCGAACGGCGTCATCCACGTCATCGACACCGTCCTGCTGCCGCCGGCCTCCCAGGGTGCGCCGTCCCAGCTGCCGCGCGCTGGCGAGGCCGACGTGCTCAACCCGCTCCCGATGGCGCTCGCGGGCCTGGCACTTCTGCTGATCGGCGGCATGGCGATGCTGTACAGCCCGCTGCTGGCTCGCTCGCGGCGCGGCTAACGCCCGCCACCTGCTTTTCACCTGCGACCTTCGCGCACGCCGACAGGCTACGGTTCCGTCACCCCACGGGATCGCAGCCATCTCTCCTGCCCCCGGCTCCTGCCCCCCAGGACAGGAGCCGGGGGTTTTGCACGTTGAGGGCGAGGCAGCCCGCCCTCTCACAGTGGCAGACATGCTCTTCCGGTAACGTATGCGCCTCCCAGTGTCGTCCTGAGCGTGCTCAGGACGACACGGGGAGGCGTGTATGCGTTGCATGAGATGACGGTCCGTTTCGCTGCGCTCAGGGGGTGAAGCTGTCCAGGCAGTTGCAGCCCGCAACTGTCAGGTTGGACTTGGTCTACACTACCCGGTACGACGTGGTGGCGCTGTTGCCACGCCCCTGGAGGGAGGACTCCGATGGCCGTCGATCTCGCACTGTCGTACCGCGCGCCGGCAACGGCCCGTGCCATGGCGGATGCTGCCGCCAACTTCCTCGACGCGCTCAACGTGGCCCAGCGCGCTGCTGCATCGTTCCCATTCACCGGGGACGAACGGTACGAGTGGAACTATCGTCCGACGCCGCGCAACGGTCTGCGCCTGATGAACATGACCCGCGAGCAGCAGGGGCTGGCGTTGGCCCTGGTCGACGCGGGCATGAGCGCTCGCGGTGCCGAGCAGACGCGCTGGATCATGACCCTGGACGACATCCTGCGCGAGCACGAGCGTCAGGATGGGCGGGTCTTCCTCGGCTGGCGTGACGCCGAGTACTACTGGTTCAGCGTCTTCGGGGATCCGCGCGGAGATGCACCCTGGGGCTGGCGCGTCGGCGGCCACCACGTCGGGCTGCACTTCACCATCGTGGACCGTGAGACGGTCGCCCCGACGCCCTGCTTTCTCGGCGCAAACCCGTCCCAGGTGCGCTACGGCGAGCACACGGGCACGCGGGCGCTCCCGGAAGAGGAAGACCTGCCGCGCGCACTGGTGCAGAGCCTCTCGGGGGCGGCCCGCGAGCAGGCGATCTTCAGCGAGAACGCTCCGCAAGACATCATGACGGACGCCTACCGCTCGCTGGACCGCTTCCTGCTGCCGCGCGGCGTGGCCTACCGCACCCTTGACGGCGAGCAGCGGACCCAGCTGGTCGGCATCGTGAAGCACTACATCGGGCGCGTGGCGAACGAGGTCGCCGGGCAGGAGTGGGAGAAGATCGAGCAGGCGGGGCTTGACGGCGTCACGTTCGCGTGGGGCGGCGCGACGGAAAAGGGGACGGGCCACTACTACGCGATCCAGGGGCCGACGTTCATCGTGGAGTACGACAACACCCAGAACGATGCGAACCACATCCACTCGGTGTGGCGGACGTTCGCCGGCGACTGGGGCGAGGACATCCTGGCGCAGCACTACGCGAGCGCGCACCGGTAGAGCGGACGGGGCCGCCGCCTGTGCTACGCGCGCAACATCTACTGTCAGCCTGAGCGGAGCGAGGCACGGGCCCCACCCCGTCATCCCGACCGTAGTGAGCTTGCGAACGAAGTGGAGGGATCTTCCCCTTCTCGGCGTGTGAGGAAGATCCCTCCGCTCCGCTCGTTCCTCGCTTCGGTCGGGATGACGGTAGAAGCCTAGTGGTCTATGTTGGACGATCGCTGCACGAGCAGCCCCTGGCCGGCGACCTGGGAGCCTGGGTGTGACCCCCATGCTGCCATCAGGACGGCCGGCGTGTACATGATGCTGGACGGCCGATTCCTGTTCATGGTCGGCCCAACGCCGGCTGGCGATCGGCTGGCCGTCATTCGGCTGGGCGGACATCGCGAGGGCAACGAGTCGGCGTGGGATTGCGCCGCCCGCGAGGTGCTCGAAGAGTCAGGCTTGACGATCTCGCCGCGTGTCCCGCCCTGCACCTACTGGCTTCAATTGGGCCGGCACGATCCCGGCCTGACCGTGCCGCCCCGCTGTGACTGGAGGCCGTCGGGCTCGGATGCGTCGCACGTGGACGCGCCGACGCCGTTCCTCATCGTGCAAGGCAGCGGCGCTGAGGTGGGCCAGCTCTCCGCCATGTACCTGGTGGATGCGGAGGGCACGCCCGCGCCGACGCATGAAGCACCGGGCCTGTTGCTGCTCCGTCCGCCCGAGATCCTCAAGCTGGTCGAGCAGCCGATGACGCTCGGCGCGTACCTGAGTGATGGTGGACAGGCGATCTTCCAGGAGCCGCTGCCCGAGTTGCTTCCGCTGGAGCCGTTCCTCCAGCTCCGAGTGCTGGCGACGCTCCTGCCGCATCACCCGCAGATCCTTCGCTGACCGTTACCGCGCCCGCCGAGGAGGGCGGCGGGGCGACGACGCTTGTTGATGGTTGCACCGTATCAACGCAGCCTCCGAGACAGCTGAAGGGCGGCATGAGCGCATTGAGTGCTCGGTTCTGTTGGCGTATGGCCAGCCATCGTGTCCATCGAGCGGAACAAACCTGGATTGGCCCCTGCCACGAGCGGGTCGGCGCCCCGGACACGGACGAGGCGAAGCTGGAAGGCACGGCGGTAGACGTCGGCTGCGAGCCGGCTCCCGACCCAGTTAAGTGTTGCCTATACTGCGCGATCAGTGCGCGACGAGGGCTGGCCGGCTAGCATCGCATGGTGCGATCGGACGGCTCGTGCCACGACGACTGCGAGGTTTCGGAAGGAGGTCGCCGTGCGCTCCATCCCCACCAAGCTGCTGGGTTCGGCAGCCGTCATTTTCGACGAGCAGGGCCGCGTCCTGCTCGTCAAGCACAGTTATGGTCGCCTCAACAGGGAACTGCCCGGCGGCCGTGGCGAAGAGAGTGAATCGATCGCCGCGACCGCCGTACAGGAGGTCCGAGAGGAGACTGGGCTCGAGGTGCGTGCCGAGGCCCTGACCGGCATCTACTACCAGCCGTGGCAGGACATGCACCACTTCGTCTTCCGGTGCGTCCGCGAGAATCCGGCCGCCACGCCGCGGCCGGATGCCCACGAGATCACCGACTGCGGCTACTGGCCGCCCGAGGACCTGCCACGCCCCATCAGCGACTTCACCGTCCGGCGCATCGGGGATGCGCTCTCCGGTGCCAGCAGCTCCATCCTGCCTGTCGCTGTCACTCCGCCTCAATGGTTGGAGTGACAGTCAATGAGAGGCACCCTCACAGGCTGGCGAGGCATGTACCCAGTGATCCTCGAATGGCCCACGCGATCACGCAGAGGAAAACTGTACGCGAGCGTCTCCGAGTTGTTACGGAAGCCGCTCTGATCGATGGTAGGTGATCTCCTGCGTCAGGTGGCCCCGGTCGTTCAGGCGCATGAGTGTCCAGCGCGGCCGGGGCCACGCGGCCGGATTGCCCTCGGTCGCCCATTCGGTGATCGACGTGGGGGCTATGCTGAGGTCAAAGCCGATCGCCAGCGGCAGACCGCCAAACACGATGAGGGAACTGGGAATTGTCTCGGCGTGGGCAACGACGACTACGGTCTCTCGCCAGTGCCGCGCCGCGATCTGCTCCAATGCTCGTCCTGTGCGTCCGACCATCTCGCTCCACGATTCGTTGCCCCGCTCGAAGGGGCGGAAGACGCCTCCTCCGGGCAGGCTGTGCTCCCGGCGATACTCGGTCCACGGCCTGCCGTCAGCATCTGGCGGCGTGTGCCAGGTGCAGAGGCCGCAATCCTGGATGATTCTCACGGGAACCAGTACTTCGCCAAGGATCTCGGCCGTCTCGATGGCGCGCGGCAGCACTGAGCAGTAGATGACACTCGGGCCGTGTTGGAGCTCGCCGAGGAGCCGTCGGGCCAGCCGTGCGGCCTGGTCACGCCCCGCTTCGGTGAGGCCACGACAGCCGCGCGGCCCGCCGACGATACCATCCTCTTTGTGGTGAGACGCGCCGTGGCGGACGAGAATCAGTCGCGTCGGTGTCTCGTGAGACCCGTCATGCGACTCAGGCATGCTGACATCCCTTTCAGCCGGTCGTTGGCTCCAAGATCAGCAAGAATGCCGAAGGGCGCGTTTTGTCTCCCGGAGCGGGAGACGTACACCGGAGCTTGCCAGACAGGGTGTCACCTCTTCCGATGGGCTGACCAGGGATGCACTGTCAGGATCGTGCTTCGGAGGGAGATACCTGCCACTCGTCGAGGAGGACGGCGTACTCCAGGCAAGCCGCCAACTGACCGCTTTTCGGCTCGACATCTTGATACAGACGAACAAACCGCAGGCCCGCCTTGGCGAGCACGCGAGCGGAGGCTCGGTTCGCTTCATAGCACCAGGAGGAGATTCGGTGGGCACCCAGCTCGCGGAAGGCGAATTTCACGATCTCGACGGCCGCCTCCGTGGCGTAGCCGCGCGCCCAGTACGATTGATTCAGCGCGTACCCGAAGCCACACTCGCCTGGTTCGGGATACCACCCCGGCAGGCGCGCTCGTCGATCGGCCCAACTGCTTCAGACTCTCCTGCTCGCCGGCCGTCAGGGCGCGCAGCGAATCCTTCCGTCGTCGGCTCATCTCATGCCTCCCAGACCACGGTCTACGCCAACTTGACCGGAATGGCCACTACCACGTCAAGTGGCCCGCTAGCGTCGGACGCCCCCGCGTGCGGGCAAGCGTCTGACTGGCGCAGGCCCCTTACACGCCCGGGCGGTAGACCTGCGCTTCCTTGACCGACACGCCGGCCGGCAGGTTCGCGATGTTCACGATGGCCGTTGCCACGTCTTCGCCGCGCAGCATCCGCGAGGGGTTCCATTCACCGCTCAGCAGGCGCGGGTCTGTCTCCCAGAACGTCGTGTCCATGCCGCCTGGGAAGACAGTCGTCACGCGGATGCCCTCCGGGCCAAGCTCGGCGGTCAGGCACTGGCCGAGGCCGCGCACCGCCCACTTCGACGACGAGTAGACCGACTCCCCGACGATGCCGCGCTCGGCCGCGATGGACGCCACGTTGATCAGGTGGCCGCTCTTCGCCCGCAGCATCGCCCGTGCCGCCTCGCGGCAGACGATGTAGAGGCCGCGCACGTTGACGTTGTAGACGCGGTCGAAGTCGGCCATCGGGGTCGTGGTGATCGGGCCAAAGTAGTAGACGCCGGCGCTGTTGACCACGGTGTCCAACTGGCCCCACTTCGCCATGACGGCCGCCACGGCCTCGGCCACCTCGCTCTCGTCGTTGACGTTCGTCTGGAGGGCCAGGCAGTCGCCGGCGATGCGGGCCACGTCCGCCCGCGTGGCTTCGAGGCGCGCCGTGTGCGTGTCCATGATGACGACCTTCGCCCCGAGCGCCGCCGACTGGAGGGCCACCTCGCGCCCGAGGCCGCTGCCGCCGCCGGTAATCAGGATCACACGCCCCTGGAGCCAGCTCATATCGTCCACCACCTCGTTGGAGCTTGCCGATTGTCTGACGATCTGCACGGCATAGTAGCACGGTCGTCCAGGAAGGGCGCGCTCCCCTATAACCTCTCCCCTATCCCCTCTCCCCTGGACTCTCTGGCTGGAGGCCTCGATGTCGCGGCTCCGTCCCGACCGCCCGAACGTCATCGTCTTCTTCACCGACCAGCAGCGCTGGGACTCCATCGGCCTGCACGGCAATCCGCTCGACCTGACGCCGAATGTTGACCGGCTGGCCCGGCGGGGCACTCACGTCCCGAACGCCTTCACGCCGCAGCCGGTCTGCGCCCCGACGCGCGCCTGCATGCAGACCGGCCTCTACCCGACGACGTCTGGCCTCTACCGGAACCATCTGCCGCTGCCGACGACCACCCCGACCATCGCGCGGCACTTCGCGGCGGCGGGCTACCGGACGGGGTACATCGGCAAGTGGCACCTCGGCAGCCGCGATCCGGTGCCGGCCGAGGAGCGGGCCGGCTACCAGTCGTGGCTGGCTGCGAACCTGCTGGAGTTTTGCTCGGACGCCTACGACACTGTCCTGTTTGACGAAGAGGAGCGCGAGGTCAAGCTGCCCGGCTACCGCGCAGATGCCCTCGGGGACGCGGCCATCCGCTACGTGGACGCCAACAAGGCCGAGCCGTTCTTCCTCTTCCTGTCGTTTCTGGAGCCGCACCACCAGAACCACCGCGACGACTACCCGGCCCCGGACGGCTACGCCGAACGGTACGCCGGCCGCTGGACCCCGCCTGACCTGGCGGCGCTCGGAGGGTCGTCGGCGAGCCACCTGGGCGGCTACTGGGGGATGGTCAAGCGGCTGGACGAGGTGCTCGGGCGGCTGCTGGACGCCCTCAAGAGCCTGGACCTGCTCGACGACACCATCGTGCTGTTCACGACCGACCACGGCTGCCATTTCAAAACCAGAAACAGCGAGTACAAGCGCTCCTGCCATGACGCCTCCGTGCGGGTGCCATTGGCGATCCAGGGGCCGGGCTTCGACGGCGGCGGACGCCTGCGCGAGATGGTCAGCCTGATCGACGTGCCGCCCACGCTCCTTGACGCGGCCGGCATCCCGGTCCCACCGGAGATGCAGGGGCAGTCGTTCCTACCGCTGACGCGCGGCGAGCGCGAGGGCTGGCCTGAGGAGGTCTTCATCCAGATCAGCGAGGCCCAGGTGGGCCGCGCGATTCGCACCGAGCGCTGGAAGTACAGCGTCTCGGCCCCAGACAAGGACGCCTGGAACGACAGCGGCAGCGACCGCTACGTTGAAGAGTTCCTGTACGACCTTGAGGCCGACCCGCACGAGCTGGTCAACCTGGCTGGCCTGGAGGCGTTCGCCGAGTTGGCCGCCGAGCTGCGCGAGCGGCTGATTCGGCGGATGGTGGCGGCTGGCGAGGCCGCGCCGACCATCGAGCCGGCCCCGCACCAGCCGGGCCGCGAGCGAGGCCTCAACCCTGGTGACTACCTCAAGCGGAGCGGGGTGATCGGGAAGTCGCCGCACCTACCGTAACGTCGGATCCTGGCACAGAGCCTGCGTCCGCGGCAGTGCGTTCGCTGTGCAGATTTCATCGTATCGTTGTTTGGAGACCCGATCAAGTAGCCGCCAACGTGAGATGGGCTCTTACAGGGGGGGTGGGAGCCAGCCGCCCGTGCCCGCTTCGACGGCGGACGCCAGGGCCAGCGCCACATCCTCGCGCCAGGGCCGCGCCACGATCTGCACACCGATCGGCAGGCCCGTGGCGGACGCGCCCGCCCGCACCACGGCGGCCGGCCAGCCTGTCAGGTTGTAGGGGTAGGCGTAGCTGTTGCCTCGGACCGGGCCATGTGGGCGCGCGGCCTCCGTGTCGACCGGGCAGAGGATCGCATCGTAGTCGGTCAGGAACGCGAGCATCGCCGCGCGGTAGCGGTCCAGGTCGGCGAGCAGCGCCGTCAGATCGCCCACGCTGCCAGTGGACCGTTCCACGGCGTCGAGCAATCCTGACATCGCCGGGTGCATGTCCGTCGCCGTCGTGCCCAGGGCCGCGATCTCGGCGCGCAGCCGCGTGCCGGCGTCGGCGTTGAACAGGCGGTGGAACAGCCCGGGCGCGTCGGCCAGCGCGGCCGGGCGCTCCTCCACCACCTGAACGCCGACGTCTCGCAGGGCGTCCGCCGCCCGGCCGATGGCGGCGACCGTCTCGGGCGAGGGACTGGCGATGCCGTTGTCGGCGTGTACTGCGATCCGCGGCGCGCGCAGATCGACGGCTGTAGGGTCGCCCTGCGGGGCAGGCACCGCGCCCGGATCACGCCCGTCCGGCCCAGCCATGACGGCCAGCCCCAGCGCGAGATCCTCGACGCGACGCGCCATTGGGCCGTTGTGCCAGAGCGGCTTGAGCAGGCCCACGATGGGCGAGAAGTAGCCGGTCAGCGGCACCCGCCCTGAGGTCGGCTTGAGGCCGGCGATCCCGCAGAAGTGGGCCGGCAGGCGGATGCTGCCGGCCAGATCGTTGCCGACGCCGAGCGGCGATCCGCCAGCCGCGATGATCGCCGCCTCGCCGCCGCTCGATCCGCCGGGCGTACGGGCGAGGTCGTACGGGTTGTTGGTCCGTCCGTGGACGAGGTTGTCCGTCACGAACGCCAGCGCCATCTCGGGCAGGTTGGTCTTGCCCAGGATGACCGCGCCGGCCGCCCGCAGCCGCGCCACGACGGTCGCATCCTGGCCCGGCACACAGCCAGCCCGGCCGCGCGTCCCACCCGTGCAGGGTAGGCCAGCCACGTCGAGGTTGTCCTTGACGGTGACCGGTACGCCGTGCAAAGGTCCGGCTGGGGCGCCATCGGCAAGTCTGGCGTCGGCGGTGCGTGCAGCAGCGAGCGCGCCAGCGGCGTCCAGGTGGATGATCGCGTTCAGCGACGGGTTCACGGCGTCGATGCGGCGAAGATGGGCTTCGACCAGCTCGACCGACGACACCTCGCGATTTCGGACGGCCCGCGCCATCGACGCTGCCGAACGAGAGACCAGCTCGTCCATTGCTGCACTCCTGAGCGCACCCGGGGCCTGCTGGCAGGGCAGCAGCATCATAGCTGGCCGTCATCTGCCTGGGGTCAGGCGTCTCAGATCACGTGCCCGGGCCGACGGCCTCTGACAGCAGCGTGTAGCTCTCCACCAGCAGCCGCGCGATCTCCGCCAGCAGCGGGCTGTCCGGGTCTTTGCCCTCGCGGTTCCACCGGTCGGACAGGTCCATCGCGGCGGCGCGGGCATCGGCGGCCGGCAGCAGCTCGGCGGCGGGCCGCTGGTAGACCTCGGCGTAGGTCTCAGCCAGGGCCTGTGCCAGCGCCGAGCGGTCCGGGTACTGCTCGCGGTTGCGATGGACGGCCCACCAGTTGACCTCCAGACGCGCCGCCCGCTCCACGTCGTAGCGCCCGCCGATGGGCTCGCGGACGTAGGCGTAGAAGTCGCGCATCAGGGCCTCGGCCAGCCCGTCCTGCGCCCCCTGGCGCGACCAGACCACCTGGGCCTGGGTGTTGACGTAGCCAGCGTAGACGGCCTGCGAGAGCGAGAGGCCGAACGCGCTCCGGAGCATCCGGATCATCGAGTCGAGCAGGCCCGGCCACTGCTGCAGGTAGTACTGCACCCAGGCCCGTTGCTCCAGCCGCCCGACCGTCCGCGGATCGAAGCCCGCCAGCGCCGAGCGCCCCGGCACACTCGGCGGCGTGGTCGCGATGGCGTAGGCCAGGATGGCCGCCGCCAGCAGCCCGCCGCCGCCGCCGAACGCCAGCCCGAGCCGCTTCGCGCGCTCCCGCGCGAGTCCCATCGTTCGCCCCCCTGTGCACCGCCGACGCCGCCGGCTTACCCGGGTGGTACGCCCTCCGGTGGCAGCCGGATCATCGGCCACCAGGTTCCAACGAGCACAGCACCTCGCTTAGCCTGAGTGAATGTCATCGCGACCAGAGCGAGGCAGGAGCGTCCACCTCGTCATCCCGACCAGAGCGAGGCAGGAGCGCCCACCTCGTCATCCCGACCAGAGCGAGGTACGAGCGGCGTGGAGGGATCTCCCCCGGCTCACCTACACCGGCGCGAGGACGATCCCTCTATTTCGCTCGTACCTCGCTACAGTCGGGATGATGACGGGGACCTGCGCACCGACGCGATCGATGCCTGACGAGTCACTTGCGTTCACTGTGCGCTGGCGACGCCTGGGCGGCCTCGACCTCGGCCAGGAGCTGGGCGACGCGGGCCTGGATGCGCCGCAGGTGGGCCTCCCCGACCTCGGTCACCGCTCGGACCATCGCCAGCTTGCGGTCCACGTCGGCGAGGCGGCCGTCGTCGATGCAGTAGGTGTTTTGCTGCAAAACACTCTGAACCGCCGCGTTGAGGTCGGCGCGCGGCGTCGCAGCCGCCGTGTCGAGCAGGCGGGCGAGGTCGGCGTCGTCGCGGATCGGGGCGAGCGTCATGGCGCGGGCGATGTCGAGCCGCTCCTCCTCCAGCGCCCGTGCCAGCAGCGGCCGGTCGGCGATCCGCAGCCAGCGCGAGATGGTGCCCGGCGAGATGCCGGTCCCCCGGCTGATCTCGCGGACGCCGAGGCCAGAGGCCGCCAGCAGCTGGATCGCCTCGATGCGCTCCTTGCCCGTCAGATCGACCCGCTGGACGTTCTCCACGAGGTTCATGAAGAATTCGCGGTGGGCGTCGACCTGGGTCTTGATCAGGGCCGGGATCGATTCCAGCCCGGCCCGGACGGTCGCCCGCAGGCGGCGGTTCCCGGCGATCACCCGGTAGCCGTCGCCGTCCGGCGTGACCAGGATCGGCTGCAACACGCCGTGCTCGCGGATCGAGGCGGCCAGCTCGTTCAGCTTCTCCTCGTCGTAGCCGCGCCGGCTGTTGCGCGACTCCGGCGTCTCGGCGATGCGCTCGACGGGCAGGTTCGCGACGGTGACGGGCCGCAGGGCACGCTCGGCCTCGGCGGCCAGCGTACGTTGCTCCTGGGCATCAATGGGGCGGTCGGCCACGACGCCGATCTTGAGCGTTCGGGTGCGCGCCATCTCAGCCCTCCACCTGCCGCGTTCGGGCGGCGCCCGTCGCGACGGCGCGGGTCGTCGGCCCGTACCGCTCCAGGTCAGCCAGGATGGCCTCGGCGACCGGCCGCCAGAGCCGCCCGCGCAGGGAGTAGGTCAGCACGGCGCGGCTCTCGGGGATGGCCGGCAGGACCGGGTGTCCGAATCGCTCCCCGAGCAGCGCGATCTGCTGCAGGAACGCCGTGTGCTCGCTCCAGCGGGCCTTGACCCGGACCGGCAGGAGGCCCAGCACCCGTGTGAACGGGTGCTCGTGGCGGGTCTGCTGGAGCACCAGCAGCATCCGCTCCAGCGCCCTGACCGCCTGGTGCTCGGGCATGGCCGGCACGATGACGGCGTCGGCGCGGGCCACGCCGGGCAGGCTGTCGTCCAGGGCAGGCGGCGTGTCGATCAATTCGACGTGGGGCGTGAACGGCAGCGGCTCGCCGTCCTGCACCAGCGCGATAGCCTTCGAGTAGCGGCCGTCCTCGCAACCGTGGTCGCGCAGGATATCGCGCAGCCCCTGCTGCGGATCGAGGTCGCGCAAAATGACGCGCTTGCCGGCCCGGGCCAGCTCCCGCGCGAGGTACCAGGTGGTGGTGGACTTGGCGACGCCGCCCTTCCGGTGGGCGACACAAACGGTGTACCAGACCTTCTCGACGATGGGCGGCAGGCTCGGGCGGTCGTCTGCGGCTCCTGGGCTGGCGCCGATCTCGACAAGGGCCGGCAGCGCCGCGCACGGATCCTCGCCGCGCTCGATCCGCAGGATCTCGTCCACGGGGTAGCGGACGCCGCCGCGCAGCTTGACCCGGCGGATGCGGCCATCGCGCGCCATCCGCTCGAGGGTGCGCGGGTTGCAACGCCAGCGCTCGCACAGCTCGGCAGTGGTCAGCACGGTCGGCAGCTCAGGCATCGCTACATGGACCATCGGCTGCGCCTCCTGTCGTTCCCTGTCGTCTTGACAGAGGATACGGGAGGGTCTCAGGCCGCGCCTCCGACCCGCGTCACAGGTGGATCACATTCTGCGCCGGCCTGGAGCCGCATGCGACGCCGCCGGGCATTCCCTCGTTCTCTCCTCGGGATGTGGTACACCCATCTGGTGCTCAGCGGGGAGACTCGTCTGCTCGTACGCGGTGCAGCAGACGCGGAGGGCGTGTGAGCGTGCTTCCTGGTGAGGAACAGGCCGGTCCGCCGACAGCAGGCGGGTCTCAGACGCCGCCGACTGGGCCGCCAGGAGTTGAGCCGTCTGCATCCTCGGCGGCCGACGCGGTAGCGGCGCTGCGTCGTGAGGCGGCCGAGCGGGCAGCGCGGCTTCGCCCGAGCCGCGAGGCGCGAGAGCGGCTCCGCAACCAGCAGGCGATCGCCATGTATCGGCGGCCGATGCGCGCCTGGACGACGACGACGGTGCTCGCGGCGGCGGTTGCCGTCGTCGCCGTGCTGATCGGGTTGGCCGGTGTGGGCGGGCTGCTGCTGCGCCTGGGCGCGCCCCTGGCCCTGCCCGCCGCTGCGCCCGTCGCCGAGCGCCCGGTCCCCACCGAGATCCCGACGGTCGAGCCGGCCCCCCGCCCGACACCGGAGATCCTGGACGGGCCTGAGATCAGCGTCGGGATGGTCGAGGCGAACGGCCCGGTCGCAACGTGTGCCCTGCACGAGCGCTTCAACGATCTCGGCTCGCGGATCGGGCTGGCGATGGTGGGGCACTGCGTCGAGGATCCGAAGCCGGCTCCGACAGGTGACGTCCGGCAGCGGACGGTGCATGGCGAGCTGTTCTGGTTCGCCGTGGACAGCCGCGCGGCGTTCACGGACGGCGCGCACGTCTGGACGACGGGGCCGGACGGCATCGTGCGGCGGCGCATCGAGGAGCGGTTCGCCTGGGAGCGCGACGCCGACGCCGGTCCCCGCCCCACCAGCAACACGCACGTCCTGCCGCCGGCCCTGCCGGGGGCGGTGTTGCCCGCGAAACGGATCGTCTCGTACTACGGCAACCCGCTATCGAGCGGTATGGGCATCCTGGGGGAGCTGCCGCCGGAGAAGCTGTTCCCACGGCTGAAGCAGCAGGCGGACGGCTACCGCTCGGCGGACCGCAGCCGGCAGGTCGTGCCGGCCCTGGAGCTGGTGGCCGTGGTGGCGCAGGCCGAGCCGGGCGCGGATGGCCTGCACCGCCTCCGCATGGACACGGAGCTGATCGAGAAGGTCTCAGCCTGGGCCGAGGAGCAGGGCTTCCTGCTGATCCTGGATGTGCAGATCGGCTGGGGCAAGGTAGACGACGAGGTCGCGTGGCTGCTGCCCTTCCTCAAGCGTCCGCACGTCCACCTGGCGCTCGATCCCGAGTTCGCGATGCCGCGCAGCCAGAAGCCCGGCGAGCGGATCGGCACGATGGACGCCGCGGCCATCAACGGCGCAATGAGGACGCTGTCGAAGCTGGTGGAGCAGGAGAACCTGCCGCCGAAGCTGCTCATCGTCCACCGCTTCACCGAGGAGATGGTGACGAACTACAAGCGGATTCAGACCGACCCGCGCGTACAGGTGGTGATGGTGATGGACGGCTTCGGCGGGCCGCACATCAAGACCCGCCAGTACGACGAGCTGATCGTGGAGCAGCGCGTCCAGTACACGGGGTTCAAGCTGTTCTACAGGCACGACGAGCCGCTGATGACCCCCGACCAGGTGCTGCTGCTGGACCCTGCGCCGGACGTGGTCATCTACCAGTAGGTCGTGGGCCGTGGGCCGTGGGCCGTGGGCCGTGGGCCGTGGGCCGTGGGCCGTGGGCCGTGGGCCGTGGGCCGTGGGCCGTGGGCCGTGGACGATTGTGAAAACGTGCAAGTACCCATGTCATCCTGAGCGCAGCGAAGGACCTCACCCGCTGACCGTCAGGTGTCGCGTCACCCTGCGACGTTAGCTTGTGCTTCACGCTCCGAGCGTCAACGCTCCCGTTACCCGCTGACCGTCAGGCGTCGCGTCAGCGGGTGAGGTCCTTCGCTGCGCTCAGGATGACATGGGTACTTGCACGTCTTACACACGAGTTGCGTTCGGCTCCGTGCGAGGCTGTCCGCCTGCGAACGCGCAGGAGCGGCGGTGAGCCGGCCGATCAGTAGGTGGCCGGCTCGCCGAGCGGGCGGGACTGGCCCTCGAGCGTCGTCGCCGACGGGCGCGTCGTCAGGAACGCCACGAAGATCAGCCCCAGGATCAGCCCGCCGAGCGTCGCGCTCGCGCCGGCCAGCAGCGCGACCAGCAGATAGCCCGCGTGCCGCAGCAGGCCCTTCGCCCGCAGCACCACCAGCGAGAGCAGCGTGCTGCCGACCACCGCCAGGACCGCCCCGAACGTCAGCCCCTGCTCGAAGCCGTAGACGCCGCCGGCCGCCATCACGACCAGCCCCGCCACAGCCGACAGCATGGCGATCCCCAGGATGCCGGCGATCAGGTAGACGAGGTAGAAGCCGAACGCCTGCCAGAAGGTGCGCTGATGACCGAAGGCGTTGAGGTGCTGGAACATGTGGATGACTCCTTCCGCATGACCGCGGTACGTTCTGTTCTCAGCGTACGCCCGTCCCGGACGGCAGACGTTCGCACCGGCGTCATCTGGGCTGTTCGCTCGCTGACTCCTGGCGGCACCGGAAGCGCTGCACCCGGAAGAGTCGCACCCGGAAGAGTTGCACCCCGACCGTGCCAGAGAATCACCCCGTGCGGGTCATGATCGACTGGCCGTCCCCGCCACGTTGTCCGGAAGGAGAGCGCCAACGCAGCGCGCTCGTCTCGGACAGGCACGCATGGATCTCCAGACGCTCGCACGCTCGCTGTCAGACCGCTCACGAACCGCCCTCTCCCGACCGGCCGCTGCGCGCTGCTCCGCCGCTGCGCGGCATGCCCATGGGCGCTACGCGCTCTGGCTCGTCCTGATCGTGGCCGTCGCCCTGGCGCAGATCCTCCCGATGCAGAGCCGCGCCGTGCAGGCCAGCAGCCCCGGCTCGCGCATCTCCTGGCAGGGCAGCTCGTGGTACCTCCACGGCGCGAACGTCCCCTGGTACGGCTGGGCCTGTGACTTCGGCTGCGGCCCCAACAGCGGCGGCGTCAGCGCCTCCTGGACCCGCGACATCCTCAGCCAGCGCTTCGCCCAGGCCCGCGCCAGCGGCATCCGTGTCCTGCGCTGGTGGACCCTCCCTGGCAACGCCTGGCAGATCAACCGCGACGCCAACGACCATCCCACCAGCCTGAATCCGGCCGTCTACGCCGACTTCGACGCTGCCCTCCAGCTCGCCGAGCAGCACGACCTCTACTACAACTTCGTGCTGTTCTCCGGCGCGAGCGGCATCCCGGCCGGCTGGCTCAGCGATCCCACCCAGCGCGCCAAGCTCGCCGCGGCCCTGACGCCCCTCTTCGCGCGGTACAACGGCAACCCGCGCGTCCTGAGCTGGGAGGTCTTCAACGAGCCAGACTTCGACGTCTGGAACGACCGCGTCACCGAGGCGAACCTGAAGGCGACCGTCCAGGCCGTCGC
The DNA here is from genome assembly GCA_020850535.1 of Chloroflexota bacterium. Classification (NCBI taxonomy): domain Bacteria; kingdom Bacillati; phylum Chloroflexota; species Chloroflexota bacterium. The sequence goes on along the minus strand of JADZEM010000135.1, from coordinate 129,556 downwards.
GAACGCCGTCCACGCCAATTCGTCCGCGATGGTGACGGTCGGCATGGGCTTCGCCGATGGCTTGCCGATGGTCAAGGGGGCCGGCCTGGACTACTACCAGGCCCACTGGTACGACTACATGGGCGGCGGCACCTACTGCATGCGCTGCAACTCGTACAGCTGGTACCAGAGCGGGATGGGCCTCGACGCGCCGCTGGTGGTCGGGGAGAGCTACGCCAGCGCCAGCACAGACGCCCTGCAGCGCTTCGAGGATTTCTACAGCAAGGGCTACGCCGGCTACTGGGCATGGTCGCTCTTCCCCGAGCGCACCTACGACCAGATGTCCGTCGACCTGAGCGCCTCCGCGACGTTCGCCGGCCGCCATGCCGACCTGGGACCGCGCGGCGGCTCCGGCCCGCTGCCAACCTCGACGCCGGCCGCCCCAACCGCTACCCCGTCCGCGACGCCCCCGCCAGCCACCCCAACCGCTACCGCCACGGCAACCGCCAGCGCCACCCCAACCGCCACCAGCACGCCGGCTGGCCCCACTCGGACCCCGACCGTCGCGCCAACCCGCCGGCCCGGCCGAGGCGTCAAAGTGCGGACCTCCGTGCTCGCGCCGGCGACAGCGGGCGGCCAGTCCAGGCTGCAGGTGACCGTGTCGGCAAGCTCGGTGGACGGCCCGGCCAACGCGCTTCACGAATTGCGCTTCGGCCAGCCCCAGAATGCCACGGTGGATGTCGGGGCGCTGCGTGGGCAGCGCGGACCGCTGAACTACAGCGTGAGCCAGAGCACCGCCGAGCTGACGTTCACCGTGAACCGCCTCGCCGACGGTGCGTACTTCGTGCCGTTCACCGTTGTGGACGAAGACGGCCTCTGGACGACGTTCGTCGGGGCCGGCCGCTGATCGGCATCCTCTGGCGCGGGGGAGGTCACCGCGCGCACGCTGTCCGGCACGGCGCAGGTTGCCGTCCGCGCCGCCCGGCAGCACGATACCGCGCAGCTCCGGCCCGGAGAGTCTGCCTCCGTACCATCACTATGCATCGCCCGTCGTGGACGGCCGTTGCACCGATCTGACCGCCACACGACCGACGCCGGGGACACCCCACGCTACCCGGGGAGTGCATCGAGAATCGTGCGTTCCTGTGCACTCAGGTGAGTACGCAGTTCGGGTGCCTCTTCCAGGATTGCCTGTGCGTCTGCGAGATCCTGAAGCCGTTTGGAGCGGCGGCGAGCCGGATCCGTACCTGCCCGCAACTTCTCGTGCAGCAGATCCAGACGCCCGATCACGCGTGGTGGCAGGCCGGCGGCGTCCAGGATCTGAGCAAGCGCCATCAGGGCTGGTCGTTTCGTCCGATCCATCTCGCCTCGAAGGAGATGCCACCGGGCATCAAGCAGGAAACCGACCTCAAGTCCGTTGCGCGCCATACCCTCATCATACGCTGACGCTCGGCGACGAGGCGGTGTCCGGCGCGGCAGCCGTGCCATCGCAGCAGGACACGACGCGCTCCGGCGACGGTCCATCGGCGTCGTTCAGCGGATGGACGGCATCCAGTGGGTCGCCGCGCGGTGGTACCGTTCGAACATCGTGTGCATCCAGCGGCGCGCACGGTACTCCGGCCGCCGGCGCAAGAACGACGCGCCCGCCACGGTCAGGATGACACCGCGCGGCAGCTCGTCCTCGCCGTGCGGGATCAGCTTCAGCAGCTCCGTGGCGACCATCGCGAGCTTCGCCGCCGCACGGCGCGTCTCTCGCGAGATGAACCACGTCGGCGGATGCCACGTCGCCTTGTCGTACAGGTATTCTGCCAGCAAGCCGCCACAGAGGATCTCCGTCCGGCCATCGCCAGGGTAGCCGGCCGGTGCGTCCGGCTGCTCGACGGTGAACACCGGCCCGAGCGTCGGCCCCGGCCGGGTGGCCGTACCAGCCCCTGTCTCGTAGGGCCGCCATGCGCTGTCCATGCTGGAATGGGCCTGCACGGCGCCCGGGGGCGCATCGCCAGACGCCGGCGCCAGCTCGCGGTCACGCCAGGGGAACTGCGTGATCTCCATCCAGAGCTCGATCTCGGCGCGGGTGCGGGCGGGCAACGGAGCTGCCCCGATCCGCCGGTCCACGCCGGCCGCCAGCCCGCGCAGGATGCCCGGCCCCAGGTAGACGGCCTCGCGAGCGTAGTCGCCGGCCGGTCCGAGCCACACGGCGACCCCGTCTGCCGCCTCCTCGGCGGCCAGCAGCGGGAACAGGGTCCGCCCGTCGAGAACTTCTGCCGGTGGCCCGTCGTCGTAGGGGCCGGCTGGGTGCGTGCAGATCCTGATGAGATGGTCGAAGCCCCAGGTGACCGTCTCGAAGCGTCGCTCCTCGCGCCGCTGGACGTACCAGCGCGCGTCGAGCAGCGCCGCAAGCTGTCCCGGGGCCGGCTGCTCCAGCAGCGCTTCGAGCGCCTGAACCTCCGCGAGCGTCCGCGCGTCGAGCGCCGGCGGCCCCGCTTGTGTTGTGCCGGCCGCGCCGGCGGTGAAGAGCGCCATGATGGCGGGGTTCAGGAGCGGCGTCTCCGGGGAGCCTGAGGGGATCGGCTGCGACGGGACCACCGTGGACGGCTCGAACAGCGAGCCGAGGGCCTGCCCGGCAGCCTCGCCGGCCGCCTCGGACCAGCTCCAGCCACCGCCGCTCTCGCCCGACGACGAGGACGCGTCACCACCGCTGCTGGTGCTGCCGCCGTCGCCGACGCCTGACCAGGAGTCTTCGTCGCGCATGGGGACGCCCGCCCTCCAGACAGTCAGCGGGAGACGGCCTGCCCGACGCTACAGCGTGAACCCCGCTGCCACCGCGTCCGACCGGAACATCTTCACGGTGTCCAGCGAGTACTCGTCCAGATCCTTGCCCACCAGCGACAGCTTCTTCAGCACGTCCGGCGTCACCGTGATGATGTGGCAGCCGATGCTGTCCGCCTGGAACACGTTCAGCAGCTCGCGCGGGCTGGCCCAGATCAGCTCGCAGTCGGCGTACGGTCGCAGGATCTCGACCGCCTCTGCCATCAGCGGCACCGGATCGACGCCCGTATCGGCGATGCGCCCCGCGAAGACCGAGACGTAGCTCGGCGCGCCGCCCGCCAGGTTGCTGACCACGTCCTCAACCTGCGCCAGCGTCATCAGCGCCGTCACGTTGACCTTCACGCCAGCATGGCTCAGCGTCCGAATCAGCGGCCCCGTCGAGACGCCCTGCGTGTTCGAGACCGGGATCTTCACGTAGACGTGCTCGCCCCAGGACGCGATCTCGCGGGCCTGCCGCTCCATCTCGTCAAGGTCGTCCGAGAAGACCTCGAACGAGATCGACCGGTCGGGGATCGCCGCCAGCACCTCGCGAGCGAACGCCCGGTAGTCGGTGATCCCGGCGTTCCGCATCAACGTCGGGTTCGTGGTGAATCCCGAGATGCGCTGGTCCGCGTACAGGGCCAGCATGCTCGGCAGATTCGCCCCATCGGCAAAGATCTTCACACGCAGCCGCTCGACGCTCGGCGTCGATGCGCGAGCGACCGGTTCGCGGGCTGTCGTCGTCATCGCACTGCACCTCGTGTGCTCATCGACTTGGCACGGGCAGGCGACACGCGCGAGCGATCTGCCCGAATGGAGACGCACCACCAGCACCGGCCAGAGTCGGCAGCAGGCGTGGGGGTCGGATTGTACAACGCTCGCCGAGAGCAACGCTCACAGCGCGCACACGACCTGAAACGGGCAGTGCAGCGAAACAGGGACGCCGCCACGTCCCGACTGTGGGGATCAGATGCCGCTACGCCGGGTCCACCAGCGTGCGCGGCAGCTCCGCCCCCTCGCGCGCCGGGGTCGTCAGATAGTCGTCCTGCGGCTCGCCGTCGTAGGAGACCGTTACCGTATCCGTCGCGCCGTCCTGAACGACCTGGGTCACCTCGCCGGTCCGATTGGTGATCTTGGCGCGGACCCGGTCCCCGACGGCAAACTGGCGCTCCTGCGACGACGGCTGCTCGTGCTGTGGCTCCTGGTGCTGTGGCTCCTGGTGCTGTGGCTCCTGGTGGCGTGGTTCCTGGCGCTGACTGCGCTGCTGTCGTGGCATCGTGAGACAGGCCTCCTTCTCAGATATGGGCTCAGGCATGGACTCAGGTATGGGTCCAGGCGCACTGCTGCGCCACGCCCAGGAGACCTCAGTCGCACGGAGCGGACCACCCGCCGCCCACGGCCCACGCCCTACGGCCCACGCCCTACGGCCCACGCTCTACGGCCCACGCTCTACGGCCCACGCCCTACGATGCTGCTCCCACCCGCTTGAGCATCTTCGTGGCCCACCACCGCACCCCGACGAACAGAAACCGTGGATCGCTGAAGAACTCCGGCGGCTTTCCCTCAAAGGCGTGCCCCACAAACTGGAATCCCCACCCGATGCTGAACAGCGCCAGCGGCACACGCCAGAACCGGCCCAGCACCAGCGACACCAGAAACAGCGGGACCGACGCCGCGATCATCGGGATGCCGAACGCGTGGCACACCTGATTCACGGGGTGCGTGTGACCCTTTGCGTACTCCGTGACCCACTCGGCGCTCGTGCGCCCCCTGGTGATCCAGCTCAGCATTGGCCGTCCTCCCGCCTGCCGGGCGGGCGACCTGCCTGCCCGTCCCGATCTCTCGCCGTCAGCTTCCAGCACGCGGCCCCGACACAGCCTTGCCCGCGCCGCTCGGACTCGCCTCACCAGTATCGCGCGAGCCGGCCGGCCCGCAGAAGCATTCCCCGCCAGGAAGCGCCCACGATGTCAGCAAGCCAACAGCAGCCCGCCCTCCGCCGACGCCGCATCGACTCCCCAGGCCGATTTCACCCTGCGGTCGCCGTGCGTCTGACCCGCTGGGGCTTGACCGTTTTCCTGCCTGCCCAGCATCATGCCTGGAGCGTGGCGAGCGCCTCACTGCCCGGACCGATCACTGCTGCGACGGGAGAGCCTCCGATGAAACGCCAGACCATCGCCGATGCGGCTGGGCGGGTCACCGCGCCCGGCTTCGCTGACCTGCCCTCAGATGCCGGCCAGGAGGCCGTCTCGCTGGTCGTCCGGGGCGGCGAGTTGATCGCCGTCGTGCCGCCGGGCGTCCCCGATGAGGAGGTCGAGCAGAACGCCATTGTCCTGCGCGGCGTCCTCCGTCTCGAGGATGAGCGCGTGCTCACCTTCCAGGTGTCCGTGCAGGCCGGCAGCACCAACTTCCAGGATCTGCACGCCAGCCTGCACCCGGACACGGTCGCGGCCTCGGCCGGCAGCCAGGCGGGCCTGACCGCCCGCGACATCATGGCCCGCGAGATCGTCACCGTCGGCTCGGACATGCTGGTGGAGGATGCAGCCAAGCTGCTGGCCTACCATAACATCAGCGGCATGCCCGTCGAGGATCCAGACGGCAAGATCGTCGGCATCGTCAGCGAGGCCGACGTCATCGGCCACATCGGCGCGACGGTCTCCGAGGTGATGACCGGGCAGGTCATCAGCGTCACCGAGAGCGCGACGGTCGAAGAGATCGCCACGCTGCTGGCCGAGCACCACATCAAGCGCGTGCCCGTGATGACTGGCGGCGCGATTCGCGGCATGGTCAGCCGGTCAGACCTGGTGCGAGCTATCGCCGCGCGCCGCTGACCGCGCCTGACGCCTCCTCAGCGCCTCGCCAACGAAGACAACGCGGCCGGCTATGTGGTGGGCTGATGCATGGCCGGCCGCGCCTGCCCCATCGCCCGGGAGCGGCGAGGGCCGCTCCGGCGCCGCCGCCTCCCCAGGCCCATCGCCTCGGTCCGGCCCCTCCAACTCCGCCACCTCACCAGGGCTTCACCGTCGACCCGGTCACGGTGTCACGCGCGGCAATCGCCGACGGGCTACCCGCCGTCCACGCCTGTGACCTCCACGCCAGTGACCTCCACGCCAGTGACCACTGCGATGACGGACGTCAGGCGGTCCTGCCAGCGCCGCCCGCGGCCGTCAGCCACACGGGCTGCGGACTAGAACTGGCGCTTCGCGTCAGCCAGCGCCTCGGAGCCGGGCTTGCGGTCCATCCAGTAGGTGCCCCGCGGCCGGTGCTTGATGTGCAGCGGATCCTTCAGAATCCCGAACACCACGCCGAACGGCACCATGACCGTGAAGTAGAAGACGGTCAGCAGAATCCGCGCTTGCGTGTCCGCTGCCTTCTGGGAGAGCGCACGCCAGCGGCTCCAGCCGTGGCTCGCCCGGCCGCGCATGCCGCCCTCGGCGTTGCGCCCGGTGATGAACACGAATGTCGGGATGACGATGACGATCGCAATCAGCACGATCGCCCAGATCGGAATCGGCAGGTCGTGGAACATCGGGATCCTTTCCGAAGGCTGCCGGCGGCAGCGGGAAGTCGCCCGAGTAACCCAGGCGGCCCAGACGGCCAGGGTGGCAGACAGCGACGGCGGATTCTGTCAGCGGGAGCGGCACGACGTCAAGAGAAGGCCGTCACAGCGGGGATGGTTCGCTGCCCGGCGAATCGACCTCTGGGGTAGCATTCTGCCATCCACATCGAGGCGCGTGTGACGCGGGGCGCCCGGCGATCTTCCCGGGAGAAGCCCGCGGGAACGAGGACGGATCATGGCGAGAGTGCTCCTGACGACGATGCAGGTTTCGAGTGCCACCGACGATCTGCTGCGTCCCCTGATCGAGGCCGGCCACGAGCTGGTGCTGCTGCCGAACGCCCAGGCGCATCAGGAGGACATCCTCGCCGAGGCGGCGACCACCAGCGCGGCGGCCATCACGGGCGTCGAGCCGTGGACCCGCCGCGTGATCGAGTCTGCACCGGACCTGAAGATCATCTCACGGACGGGCGTCGGGTACGACGCCATCGACATCGACGCTGCCAACGACAACCGCGTCCTGGTCGCCACGACGCCGGGCGCGAACCACCACTCGGTGGCAGAGGCGGCCATCGGACTGATCCTGGCGGCGCTGCGCCGCTTCGCGCACGCCGATCACCAGATGCGGACGACAGGCTGGAATCCGCGCCCCTACGGCGTGGAGCTGCGGAACAAGACGGTAGGGGTGATCGGGACGGGGCTGATCGGCAAGGAGGTCGTGAAGCGGCTCCAGGGCTGGGAGGTCACCATCCTGGTCTCGGACGTGGTGCGCGACACCGAGTTCGCTGAGCGGTACGGCGTGCAGTACGTCGAGCTGCCGGAGCTGTTCGCGGCGGCGGACGTGATCACGGTGCATGCGCCGCTGCTGCCCTCCACCCACCATCTGGTGAGCGAGACGGTGCTCCGGGCGATGAAGCCGACGGCCTACCTGGTGAACACGTCGCGTGGGCCGCTGGTGGACGAGGCCGCGCTGGCCATCGCCCTCAAGGAAGGGTGGATCGCCGGCGCGGCGCTGGACGTGTTCGAGACGGAGCCGCTGGCCGCGAACAGCCCGCTGCTGGGCCTCCGCAACATCACGCTGACGCAGCACATCGCCGGGGTGACCTGGGAGTCGATGCAGGCGATGACGGCGATGGCGGTCGAGAGCGTGGCGGCGGTCCTGCGCGGCGAGGTGCCGCGCACCATCGTCAACCCGCGGGCGGCGCGCAGCTAGACGAGTGAGTGGGTCGGGGCTGAGCCGTCTCCGACCCGCCGTCCCCTGGGCCTGCTAGAATCGGCGCGACTCCCGGCGCCCTCGGTTTCTGGGCTGGACGGCGGGGCAGGCAGGGGGCGTCGTGGCGGCGGGCATGGACGAGCGAATCTACTGGGTGCTGCTGACCCAGGTCAGCCAGATCGGGCCGAGCCGCTTCAGGCGGCTGCTGGACCATTTCGGCAGCGCTGAGGCGGCGTGGCGCGCCCCGCTGCTCGATCTGGCAGCCGCCGGCCTCGACCGGCGCTGCATCGAGTCGCTGGCGACGCTGCGCCAGAAAACCGGGCCGGAGGCTGAGGCGCGGCGGCTGGAACGGGCCGGCGTCTCCGCGCTGATCCTGGACGACCCGGCCTACCCTGACGCCCTCCGCGAGATCGCGGATCCGCCGCCGGTCCTCTACGTGTCGGGGCAGATCACCCCCGCCGATGACTGGGCCATTGCCGTCGTCGGGACGCGCCGCTCCACGACCTACGGTCGGCAGGCGACCGAGAAGATCGTGGGTGAGGTGGCGCGGTCTGGGGTCACCATCGTGTCGGGGCTGGCGCGCGGGATCGACACCTGCGCGCACCACGCCGCGCTGGCGGCCGGTGGCCGGACGATTGCCGTGCTCGGGAGCGGGCTGGACAAGGTCTATCCGACCGCCAACCAGGCGCTGGCCCGGCAGATCGCCGAGCAGGGCCGGGGGGCCGTCATCTCGGAGTACCCGCTCGGTGTGCCGCCGGACGCCCAACACTTCCCGCGTCGGAATCGGATCGTGTCAGGCTTGTCGAAGGCGATCCTGGTGGTCGAGGCGGACTACAAGAGCGGCGCGATGATCACCGCCACGCAGGCCGCCGAGCAGGGCCGGGACGTGTTCGCCGTGCCGGGCAGCATCTTCAGCCCGATGTCGGCCGGGCCGCACCAGCTGATCCGCGAGGGCGCCAGGGTGGTCACCGACGCGTCGGACATCCTGGAAGAGCTGCACCTGACGGCCGTGGTCGAGCAGCGGGCCACGCGCGAGGCGTTGCCGGCCGACCCGACCGAGGCCGCCGTCCTCCGCCTGCTGTCCGACGAGCCGACCCACGTGGACGACCTGACGCGGGCGGCCGGACTGCCGTCCTCAGTCGTCACCTCGACGCTGACTATCCTGGAGTTGAAGGGGATGGCCCGGCAGCTCGGGCAGATGCAGTACGTCCGCGCGTAGGGCAGCCGACGGCCGGTTTCGGCTCCGGCCTCGGCCGGCCAGCGCACGGCCATCACGTGGCGCGTCGGACGGCTCCCCGAGCGCGACGATCTCCCCGAACCCCATCGGACGTCCCCGCCAGACAGGAGCCCGACGCCTGAAAGCTTGATAGAAGCGGGACGAGCGCCACCATCGAGCCGCGGATGCCGCCGGCAACGGGCCAGTCCAGCCCACAACTGCACCGCCAGCGTCGGCGACCCAGACCCCTGAGACGAATCGAGTCCGGCTCGCCGACGCTGGCGGCGCGGATGGTCTCTGCCGTCGCCATGCGTGACTGACAAACGCGTTGTGATGGCGCACTGATCCGCCGAACGGGCACGATTGGCTCATGAGACCATTCAGATTCGGCGTCAACGTCAGGACCGCTGCCTCCCGAAGCGCCTGGGCCGACAAGGCCCGAAAGGTTGAGTCGCTGGGTTTCAGCACGCTGCTGATCCCCGATCACCTTACCGACCTGATGCCGCCGCTCCTCTCGCTGGTGAGCGCCGCCGAAGCCACCAGCACGCTGCGGCTCGGGACGTTCGTCCTGAACAACGACTTTCGGCATCCGGTCCTGGTGGCGCGTGAGGCCGCGGCGCTGGACCTGCTCTCCGATGGTCGGCTGGAGCTTGGGCTGGGAGCGGGCCACATGCAGGCCGAGTGCTACCAGGTGGGCATCCCGTTCGACCGGGCCCCGGTCCGCATCGCGCGGCTGGCCGAAGCGGTCCAGGTCATCAAGACGCTGCTGGCCGGCGGCACGGCCTCGCTCGGCGGGCGCCACTACACGATCCGCGAGCACCAGGGGTTCCCGCCTCCCGTGCAACGCCCCCGGCCGCCCATCCTGATCGGCGGGAACGGCCCGAAGCTGCTCTCGGTGGCCGCGCGCGAGGCCGATGTCGTCGGGTTGACCGGGCTGGGCTTCCCACGCGGCGGCAGCGCCGTGGACGTGGCCGGCTTCAAGGCCGCCAGTGTTGACGAGCGAGTGGCCTGGGTGCGTGCTGAAGCCGGCCCGCGCTTCGCCGAGCTGGAGCTGAACGCGCTGATCCAGCGGGTGATCCCTACCGACGACGCCCGTGGAACGGCCGCCGAACTGGCCACGCACTTTCCCGCCCTGACGGTGGATGATGTGCTGGAATCCCCGTACCTGCTGATCGGCACGGTGGACGAGATGGTCGCAGCGCTCCAGGCGCGCCGTGTGCGCTGGGGAATCTCGTACTGGGTCACCCACGAGCCGTTTCTGGATCAATTCGCGCCGGTGGTGGCACGCCTCAACGGTCTATGACGGGCGGTGCGTGCGCACGCTCTTGCCACCCCCAACACAAGGCACTGGGCATACTGCCTAGATCGTCGTTTGGGCACATACGACATGCAACTCGCCGTCAACTGTCGACAAGGAGGCGAAGTCTGAAACGTCTTCGCTTGCGAGTAGGTAGTTGGCCGCTGTGAACAGACTGGATTGTGCAAACTGCCACAGTCGAGGTTTGGATTTCGGTGCGAGCCGTCTATAGCGGCTCTGTCCGAACGGCCCTACGCTCTTCCTCACCGGGAACTGCCCGGGCAGGCTCCGCAACGCCGAATCGATCTATCGCCAGCCGAGGGGGGCTGGCGAGCGTCATGGGCGACAGGCGCGTCGGCGGGCGGACATGTGCGAGGAGGGGTTAACTCGTGATCGATCGGGAGCCCACGACTGAGGGTACGCGGCGGATGCCGCGACGTCGCTTCCTCCAGGGAGCGCTGATGTTGACGGCTGGGAGCGCGCTCCTGGCAGCCTGTGCCCCCGCCGCCGCGCCGGCGTCCAAGCCCGCCGAGACCAAGCCGGCGGCGGCCGCGCCGACCGCCGCACCCGCCAAGCCCGCCGAGAGCAAGCCGGCCGAGTCCAAGCCGGCCGCTGCCGCGCCGGCCGCTGCGACCTCTGGCGGCTCGATCAAGGTCGGCATCCTCCACTCGCTGAGTGGCACGATGGCCATCTCCGAGACCTCCGTCCGCGACGCGACGCTCCTCGCCATCGAGGAGATCAACGCGGCCGGCGGCGTCATGAAGATGAAGATCGAGACGGTCGTGGAGGACGGCGCGTCGGACTGGCCGACCTTCGCCGAGAAGTCCAAGAAGCTGATCTCGAACGACAAGGTCGCGGTCGTGTTCGGCTGCTGGACCTCTGCCAGCCGCAAGGCCGTCCTCCCGGTCTTCGAGCAGTTGAAGGGCCTCCTCTTCTACCCGGTCCAGTACGAGGGCCTGGAGATGTCCCCCAACATCTTCTACACGGGCGCCACGACCAACCAGCAGATCGTCCCTGCCGTCGATTACCTGATCGAGAAGGGGATGAAGAAGCAGTTCCTGCTCGGCTCGGACTACGTCTTCCCGCGCACGGCCAACGACATCATCAAGGCGCAGCTCAAGGCGAAGGGCGGCGAACTGGCGGGCGAGGAGTACACGCCGCTCGGCCACACCGACTACGCCACAGTCATCACCAAGCTGAAGGCCGCCAACCCGCAGGTCGTGTTCAGCACCCTGAACGGCGACAGCAACGTGGCGTTCTTCAAGCAGCTCAAGGACGCCGGGATCACCAGCGACAAGATGCAGACCCTCTCCGTCTCCGTGGCCGAGGAAGAGGTGCGCGGCATCGGCGCTGAGAACATGCTCAACCACCTGACGGCCTGGAACTATTTCCAGACCACCGACACCCCGGCCAACAAGAAGTTCGTCGAGGCGTACAAGAAGAAGTTCGGCGCAGACCGCGTGACGGACGATCCGATTGAGGCCGGCTACTTCGGCGTCTACCTCTGGTCGAAGGCGGTCGAGAAGGCCGGCTCCATCGAGGTTGACAAGGTGCGCGAGGCTGCCAAGAACCTCGAGTTCGACGCGCCGGGCGGCAAGGTCAAGGTCGACGAGAAGAACCAGCACGTCTGGAAGACGGTCCGGATCGGCAAGGTCCGCGCCGACGGCCAGTTTGACGAGGTCTGGAACTCGGGCGGTCCGGTCAAGCCCGATCCGTACCTGGACGGCTACGACTGGGCGAAGGACCTGAAGAAGGGTCGCTAGTCGCAGAGATAGCCCTCACCCCCCGACCCCCTCTCCCTGTGCGCGGGAGAGGGGGAGACACACGAGACAGTGATTTCTCCCCCTCTCCCGCGCACAGGGAGAGGGGGTCGGGGGGTGAGGGCCCATCGGGGGCCTCCTGGCGGCATATGGAGGGCCTTCCTGGCAGCACCCCGCGTCGCACAGGAGGGAACGTGCTCGACGTCTATCTCTTGCAGGCGTTCAACGGCCTGAGCGTCGGCTCCATCTTGCTGCTGGTGGCGCTCGGTCTGGCGTTCTCCTTCGGCCTGATGGGCGTCATCAACATGGCCCACGGCGAGTTCATCATGATCGGCGCGTACGCTCCGTACGTGCTGCAGCAGGCTGTCGGCGGCGCGAACAACGACCCGTACGGCCTGACGTTCCTGGCGGCGATCCCGCTGGCGTTTCTGGTGACCGCCATGATGGGCATCGGGATGGAGTGGGCGCTGATCCGCTTCATGTACGGCCGGCCGCTCGACACGCTCCTGGCGACCTGGGGCGTCGGGCTGATGCTCCAGCAACTGGCGCGCAGCGTCTTCGGCGCGCCGAACGTCCAGGTGGTCAGCCCAAGCTGGCTGAACGGCGGTCTTGAGGTCACGCAGGGGCTGTCGCTGCCGTACAAGCGACTGTTCATCATGCTGCTGGTCGTCGCCTGCGTCGCGGCGATCTGGGCCTACCTGACCCGCTCGTCGGCGGGCCGCAGGATGCGCGCCGTGATGCAGAACCGGGACATCGCCAGCACCCTTGGCGTGCCGACGCGGCAGGTGGACGCTTCGACGTTCGGCCTCGGGGCCGGGCTGGCCGGGGTGGCTGGCTGCGCGCTGACGCTGCTCGGACCAATCGGCCCGGCGCTCGGGACGTACTACATCGTGGACGCCTTCATGGTCGTCGTGCTGGGCGGGGTGGGGCAGTTGCTGGGGACCATCGCCGCCGCCGTGCTGATCGGCCTGGCGAACACCTCGTTCGAGCTGTGGAGCTCGGCGACGGTCGGGAAGGCCATCGTCCTGGTCGGGATCATCTTCTTTCTGCGCTGGAAGCCGGCCGGCCTCGTGGCGCTCCGCTCGCGATGAGCGGCGACAGAGGCGCCAGAGGCGACACATGGGAGTCTCTCTGATGGAGCAACGGCGGAGCCTCACCGGGGCGGCCGTGCGCGAGAGCGCGGTGGTCGCGGCCATCTGCCTGCTGATGATCGTCGTGCTGCCTCTGGTGCTCTCCGAGTTCCGGCTGGCCCTGCTGGCGAAGTTCCTGACCTTCGCCATCGTGGCGCTGGCCATCGATCTGGCCTGGGGCTACACCGGCATGCTGAGCCTCGGGCACGGCGTCTTCTTCGGGCTGGGCGCGTACGCGCTGGCGATGCACATGAAGCTCGAAGCGGCGAAGGACGGCCTGCCCGACTTCATGGGCTGGAGCGGCCTGCGCGAGCTGCCGGGCTTCTGGGCGCCGTTCGACAACGGCCTCTTTGCGCTGGCGATGGTCGTGGTGCTGCCGGCCCTGCTGGCGGCTGGCCTGGGTATCCTGATCTTTCGAGGGCGGGTCCAGGGTGTCTACTTCTCGATCATCACCCAGGCGCTGGCGTTGATCGCCACCCTCGTGTTCGTCGGGCAGCAGCCGTACACCGGCGGCACCAACGGCATGACCAACTTCAGCACGCTGTTCGGGCTGCCGCTGATCGAGACCTCGACGCAGATCGGCTTGTATGCCGTGACGGTCATCGTGCTCGGACTGACCTACCTGGCGCTGCGGTTCCTGACCGGCTCGCGGGCCGGCGCGATCTTGGTGGCGATCCGCGACTCGGAGAGCCGTCTGCGCTTCTTCGGCTACGACCCGGCGCTGGTCAAGGTGGCGGTTTTCACGCTCTCGGCGGCCATCGCCGGGATCGCGGGGGCGCTGTTCGTGCCGCAGGTGGGGATCATCACGCCGGCCAACATGGGCATCGTCCCGTCCATCGAGATGGTCATCTGGGTGGCCGTCGGCGGGCGCGGCACCCTCTACGGCCCGATCCTGGGGGCGATTGTCGTCAACGGGGCCAAGAGCGGCCTGAGCGAGTCGTTCCCCGACTTCTGGCAGTACTTCCTCGGGGCGATGTTCGTCGGCTCGGTGGTGCTGTTCCCGGACGGGATCGTCGGGGCGGTTGCGCGTGGCGTCAAGAAGCTGAAGGGCGCACGCTCCGCCTCCCTGACGGCCGGTGCGACGGCGCATGACCTGCCCTCGGCGGGCCGTCCCCTGGAGGCCAAGTCATGAGCGTGAACGCTCCGACGCCTGAGCGAAGGGTCACGGCTGAAGAGGCCTGGGGCATCCGCCACGGCCTGACGCTTCCCGCGCGGGCGCGCGAGCTGCCGGCGGTGGACGTCAGCTCGGATGGGCGGGTCGAGACGCCGGAGGGCGTCCGCCTGGAGCTGCGCGAGATCACCGTCAGCTTCGACGGCCTGACCGTGCTGGATCACCTGACGCTGACCCTCGCGCGCGGCGAGATGCGCTTTCTGATCGGGCCGAACGGGGCCGGCAAGACGACGCTGCTCGACGTGATCACCGGGAAGACGCAGCCCCGCGGCGGGACGGTGCTGTTTGAGGGGTACGACCTGGCCGGCTGGCAGGAGCACGACATCGCCCAGCGGGGCATCGGGCGCAAGTTCCAGACGCCGACAGTCTTCCCCAGCCTGACGGCGCGGCAGAACATGGAGATCGCCGTTGGGGCGAAGGCAGGATTTCTGGCGGCGATGAAGCGGATGGCCGCGCCGGATCGGGAGCTTGTCGGCGAGACGCTCCAACTGATCGGGCTGGAGGGCCGTGCGAGCCAGCAGGCCGGGCAGCTCTCGCACGGCGAGAAGCAGTGGCTGGAGATCGGCATGCTGATCGTGCAAGAGCCGAAGGTCCTGCTGCTGGACGAGCCGGTTGCCGGGATGACGCGCGGCGAGCGCGACCGGACCGTCGCGCTGCTCGGGCGCATGCAGGCGGCCCACCCCGACCGCACCACGCTGATCGTCGAGCACGACATGGCGTTCGTGCGGCAGCTTGCGAAGACCGTCACGGTCCTGCATCTCGGCAGCGTCCTCAGCGAGGGCACGATGGAGGAGGTCCAGAGCGACCCGCGCGTGATCGAGGTCTACCTCGGACACGGCAAGAAGAAGGTGGCCTGATGAGCGCAGGGGAAGCCAGCGGACAGTCGCTGCTGTCCGTCGAGTCGCTGACGGCCGGCTACGGCGAGAGCCAGATCCTGACCGAGCTGACGTTCAGCGTCCCGGCGGCCGGGGCGGTCTGCCTGCTCGGGCGGAACGGCGTCGGCAAGACGACGACCCTCAAGAGCATCGTCGGGCTGATCCGCCCCCGCTCCGGCCGGGTGCTGTTCGACGGCAAGGACGTCACGACGAAGGGGCCGCACGAGCGGGCGCGGTTGGGCATCGGCTATGTGCCGCAGGGCCGAGGCATCTTCCCGCACCTGTCGGTCTTCGAGAACCTGCTGATGGGCTTCGAGGCGAATCCGAAGATGTCGGCGGGCAACCGCGGCACGACGCTCGACGAGATGTACACGCTGTTCCCGGTCCTGGCCGAGATGCGCGGCCGGGCGGGCGGCATGCTCAGCGGCGGCCAGCAGCAGCAACTGGCCATCGCGCGGGCGCTCGTGGCCCGACCGAAGCTCCTGCTCCTCGATGAGCCGGCCGAGGGCATCCAGCCGAACATCGTGCACCTGATCGAGGAGGCGGTGGCGGCGCTCCCGGCGCGGGGCGTGGCGGTGCTGCTGGTGGAGCAGTTCGTCGATTTCGCGGTAGCCGTCTGCGACCAGTACTACATGGTCGAGCGCGGGACGGTTGTGGCACAGGGCCCGACGACGGCGCTCGGACAAGAGGTCATCGACGAGTACCTGGCGGTGTGACGGCGAGGGTTCTGGGGAAAGGCCCTCACCCCCGGGGAAAGGCCCTCACCCCCCGACCCCCTCTCCCGCGCACAGGGAGAGGGGGAGTCCGCACAGGTGTGCGCCACCCTACCCAACCCGGCAGCGCGGTGAATTGCCGTCAAGCAGCAATCTGGCTCCCCCTCTCCCGCGCACAGGGAGAGGGGGTCGGGGGGTGAGGGCCATTCCCCGGGGGTGAGGGCCATTCCCCGGGGGTGAGGGCCTTCTGCGCCGTCAGCTTGGGGCGGCGCCCTGCGTGTTCGTGTACACCGCATACAGCGACTGGCTGGCCGCCATGAACAGGCGGTTTCGCTTTGGCCCGCCGAACGTGATGTTCCCGACGACCTCCGGAATGCGGATCCGGCCGATCAACTGCCCCTGCGGGTTCCAGCAGGTCGCGCCGCTGTAGCCGACGTTCCGCCCGGCGTTGCTGGACGCCCAGACGTTGCCGTACACGTCGCAGCGCAGGCCGTCAGGACCGCAGCGCACGCCGTTGACCATGCAGTCCGTGAAGACCTGCTGGTTGACGACCTTGTTGTCCGCCGTCACGTCGAAGCTGTTGATGAACCCGCCGCCGTTGACGACGTACAGCTTCTTGTAGTCTGGCGAGAAGCAGATGCCGTTGGGGTTCGGGATCTGATCCTCGTTGATGACGAGGTCGAGCCGACCGCTTGGATCGAGCCGGTAGACGTTCGTCGGCAGCTCGCGGGTGTACGAGCCAAGCTCCGGCGGCTGCCCCACGCGCGGGTTGAGCGCCCCGGTCGGGTTGGTCCGGCCGCCCGGTGCGTCCACCGTGCCCTCGTAGAGCTGGCCGCCCCATGGGGGGTCCGTGAACCAGATGCTGCCGTCCGGGTGGTGGGCCATGTCGTTCGGGGAGTTCAGCCGCTTGCCGTCGTAGTGACTCGCGAGCACGGTGATGGTGCCGTCGTGCTCGTAGCGGACCAGCCGGCGGGTGACGTGCTCGGCCGAGACCTGCCGCCCCTGAAAGTCGAACGAGTTGCCGTTGCTGTTGTTGGACGGATCGCGGAAGACGGTGACCTCGCCATCGTCTTCCAGCCAGCGCATCTGCTTGTTGCTGGCGATGTCGCTGAAGATCAGGAAGCGCCCAACGCTGTTCCAGGCCGGCCCCTCGGCCCAGAGCGCGCCGGTCCAGAGGCGCTTGATCGAGGTGTTGCCGACCCGCAGGTTGTTGAACGACGGGTCCATCGTGATGATGTCTGGGTCCGCGAAGTAGGTGGTCGGCGCGCCGTCCGGCCCGAAGTCACGCGGGGGGTTTGTGACGGTGGTCGGCGGCTGGACCGGCGGCTCGTTGCCGGTCGATCCGGGGGTCTGAGCGTGGGCGGCCCCCGGCAGCAGCGCCGGGGCAACGGTCATCGCGCCGGCGACGGCGATGATACCCTTGATCAGGGAGCGGCGGGACACCGGGCCGTTGCCCGCGAGATTGTCCGCGTTCCGTGTCATGCCATGAGCCTCGCTTTACACAAACGTCTGGGGTGTGGTGTGCGCTCAGGCGTCACAGGGACGCCCGTCGCGGCAGACGGTCCTGGAGGGCGGCCGGCCAGATGGTGGTCTGGCGGCGTGCCGGAACGACGGGAGAAGGTGACGGTCACGGCGGACGCCAGGGCTGGCCGACCAGCGATCCTCGGCTGGCGTTGCGGCGCGCGCGGCGGCGAGTCGACGCGGCGTTGGGCAGGGGCGCACGACCGGGAGCGCGGCACGGCGAGGTCGCCGGTCGTCGCGTCGCCATGCCAGTATCCGCTGCGGGCCGCATCTGCCAGTTCCTCGTCGTCGAGATCCCGCTCAGGCGTCGAGCGGACCTGCGCCGTCAGTCGATCGTCACGAGAGCGCTACGTCATGTCGCGCTGCCGTGGCCTGCCAGCCTCGCCAGTACACACGAGTCGTCGCGACTTGTCAATCCCTGTGATGGGACTGTGCGCGCAAAGGGTGCATGCGGCTGGCCGTCCGGCACTGATGCAGTGGCGCGCACGCCGGCGGATCGGGCAATGAGATGGTCGGCAGCGGGCGAAACCGGCCGACGATGGCCTCTGAAACTGTCACCCTGGCCGCGATCAATGCGTTGCACTAGGTAAGCTGATCGCAGCAGCGCAACGCCCGACGAGTCGCGGCACGGGACATCCAGCCGGCTCGAAGGGCAGCGCGGCGCCGGCGTGACCGGGGCAGCGGCGGCGCAACACGGGGGAGAGGGATCTGCTGGCGATGACGTCACGGCCGCCGCACGATCTGTTGCAGTCAACAACGTCCAGGACCGGCGCGGCCGACGACGCTCCGGGACGGATCGCCGCCTTGCAGGAGGAGCGCCGGCAGCTGCAAGCTGCGCTGCGGAGCGCCTCGCGCGAGCTGATCCAGACCAGGGCGGAGCTGCGCGCCCTGGCATCGGCCTTCCCCGACCTGCTGATTCGCCTCGACCAGTTCGGGACCGTGCTCGAATGCCGGGTGGGCGAGGCGGCCAGCCCCTACGCCATGATGACCTCGGCGGTCGGGCAGCGGCTCTCCGATTTCCCGCACCGCTCGATCCCGGCGAGCATCGAGACGGCCAGCGGACGCGCCAGGCAACTCGGGACGATGGTGTCCGTCGAGTGTGCCCTGATGACCCACGAGGGCGAGCGCTTCGCCGAGGTGCGCGTGCTGCCGCTGCCCAACGGTCAGCTGATCGTGATCGTGCGGGACATCAGCGAGCGTAAGCGGTCCGAGGAGGAGCTGACGCGGCTGGCGTTCCACGACACGCTGACCGGTTTGCCGAACCGGGCGCGCTTCATCGTGCGGCTTCAGGAAGCGCTCTCGCAGGCCGGGACGGACGGTCGCCCGCTGGCGGTGATGTTCCTGGATCTCGACAACTTCAAGGTGGTGAACGACAGCATCGGGCACGAGGCCGGCGACCAGCTCCTGATCGCCGTGGCCGAGCGGTTGCAGACCAGCCTGCGGCCAGGAGACACCATCGCGCGGTTTGGCGGCGATGAGCTGGCGGTCCTGGTGGAGGGGCTGGCCGATCCCGGCGAGGCCGTGCGGGTGGCCGAGCGCATTCGGAAGGTGCTCCGGCCGCCGATCAGCCTGTCCGGCCACGAGGTGTTCGTGACGGCGAGCGTGGGCATCGCCATCGGCACGCCCGGCGAAGAAGAGCCGGCCGGCCTGTTGCGGAAGGCTGACCTTGCGATGTACCGCTCGAAGGCGGCGGGCAAGGCCCAGTACACCGTCTACGACCCGAGCATGAACGCGGCGGCGCTGGAGCGGCTGCAACTGGGCAGCGACCTCCACCTCGCTATCGAGCGGGGCGAGATGTCGGTGATGTACCAGCCGATTGTCACGCTCAGCACCGGTGTGATCGAGGAGCTGGAGGCGCTGGTGCGCTGGCAGCACCCCATCCTCGGGACGATCTCGCCGGCGCGGTTCATCCCGATCGCCGAGGAGAACGGGCTGATCGTGCCAGTCGGGCGCTGGGTGCTGCGTGAGGCGTGCCGTCAGCTCGGGCTGTGGCGGGATGCCGTCCCCGACCTTGACGATCTGGTCATCAGCGTCAACCTGTCGGCGAAGCAGCTCAACGACCATGAGCTGGTGCCGGCCATCGCGCAGATCCTGGATGAGTCGCGGCTGGACCCCACCTGCTTGAAGCTGGAGCTGACCGAGAGCACGGTCATGACCGACGTCGCGACGACAGCCGGCCGCCTCCGCGATCTGAAGGCGCTCGGGCTGTCGCTGGCCATCGACGACTTTGGGACCGGCTACTCGTCGTTGAGCTATCTGAAGCGTTTGCCGCTCGACACGCTCAAGGTGGATCGTTCGTTTGTGGACGGGCTGGGGACCGATCCGCAGGATACGGCCATCGTGCGGACCGTCATCACGCTGGCGAAGAGCCTGCACCTGAAGACGACGGGCGAGGGCATCGAGACCGCCGAGCAGGCCGATCATCTGCGCGACCTCGGCTGCGACCGTGGCCAGGGCTACCTGTTCTCGCCGCCGTTGCCGCCGGCCGCGCTCGGGACGTTGCTCACGGGTGGCAGCAGCGGGGGCCTGCGGGCGGCGGGCTGACCTACGTCGAGGTCTGAGGTCCGCCGGGCGGTGACGCTCGACTGAGGCGGCTGGCGACTTCCGCGCTCAGCGGCTCGACGGCGTCCGCGACCTCACGTGCGCGCGCCAGCAGCGCCGGGGGCAGGCCGGCCAGCCGGGCCACCTCGATGCCGAAGCTGCGGTCCGCCGCGCCCGCCTCCACGACGTGCGGGAAGGCGATGCCCTCAGGCCGCTCCTCGACCGTCGCGCGCAGCAGCGTCACCTGGGGGTGCACGTCTGCGAGCGCGGCAAGCTCGTGGTAGTGGGTGGCTACCACGGCGCGCGGGCGGACCGGGCCGGTCGCCAGGTACTCGGCTACCGACCACGCGATGGCCATGCCGTCGTGGGTGCTGGTCCCGCGCCCGATCTCGTCCAGCACCAGCAGGCTGCGGTCGGTGGCGGCCCGGAGGACGGTGGCCGTCTCCTCCATCTCGACCATGAACGTCGAGCGCCCGCCGGCCAGGTCGTCTACGGCCCCGATGCGGGTGTAGATGCCGTCCACCAGCCCGATCCGGGCCGCCCGCGCCGGCACGAACGAGCCAGCCTGGGCCAGCAGCACGATCAGCGCCAGTTGGCGCATCCAGGTGCTCTTGCCGGCCATGTTCGGGCCGGTCAGGATGACGAGCTGGTCCCCGTCGCCGCGCGCGACGAGCCGGGCGTCGTTCGGCTGGAACGGCCCGAGCGCCTCGACGACCGGGTGCCGCCCGCCGACGATCTCGATCAGGTCGCCGGCGTCGATGGTCGGCTGGACCCAGCCACGCTCGGCGGCCACCAGCGCCAGCGCCAGCAGGGCGTCGGCGGCGGCCAGATGGCGTGCAAGATCGCGGGCCGCGCCGGCCGTGGCAGCGGCAGCCTCGCGCAGATCGGCCAGCAGCACGCGCGTCTCGGCGGCCACCAGCGATTCAGCATCGCTCAACTCCTGGGCGTGCGCGTCAAGCTCCGCCGTCGAGTACCGCTCGACCTTCTGGAGGCCGCCCCGCCGGATCCAGTCGGCGGGGACGCGGGTGTTGAGGGGAACCTCCAGGAAGAGGCCCTGCGTGCTGTTCTGGTCGAGCTTGACCCGGGCCAGCCCCGGCAGCCGCCGCAGTCGCTCGACATAACTCCCCTGCCAGCGTCGCGCGCGGCGAAGCTCGCCGAGTGCCTCCGCCAGGGCCGGGCTGGCCGAGGCGCGGAACGGCCCGTCCCCGTTGTCTCCTCGGTCGCCGCGGGCGTCGACGTCGGCTGGCCCGGCCGCCAGCGTCGTTCGCGCCTGCTCCGCGAACCGGGCCAGCGCCGGCCGCGCCCGCCCGAGCGCCCGCAGGAACGGGCTTCGGCAGGCGGCCGTCGTCTCGGCCAGCAGGGGCAGGGCGCCGGCCGCCTCGCCCAGGGTGCGGAGATCGTCGAGGGTCGCTTTGCGTGCGCTCGCGCGCCCGGCCAGCCGTTCGAGATCGGCGACGGCGGCCAGTCGCTCGGCCAGCGACGCGCGCAGGGCCGGATCGCCCACCAGCTCTGCCACGATGGCCTGCCGGACGGCGATCTTCCGCACGTCCACCAGCGGCCGGAGCAGCCAGCCGCGCAGCATCCGCCGGCCCATCGGCGTCACGGTCCGGTCGAGCGTCCCGAGCAGGCTGCCGGTGCGCTCGCGCGCGCGCTCCGTCTCGACCAGCTCCAGGTGGCGCTGGGTCACAGCATCCAGGCGCATCGTCTCGTCGGCGGCGGCCGGGGTGGGCGGGTCGAGCACGGGGACATCCGCGCCCTGGGTCTCCTCCAGGTAGCCGACGATCAGCCCGGCTGCGATCTCGGCGGCCGGCAGCTTCGTCAGGTCGGCTTCGGGGAACGCCCGCTGGAGTGCGCCCACGGCGCTCTCGCTGGGGCCGACGGGCGTCACGGATCGCTGCGCCAGGAGGCCGTCGGGGGCTGGCCGGTCGACCGAGACGATCACCTCGGCCGGCTCCAGCCGCTGCAGTTCGGCGGCGGCCTCTTCGAGGCTCAGCTCGGCGGCCTTGAACTCGCCGGCCGCCACGTCGGTCCAGGCCAGCCCGAGCCGGTCGTCCAGGGGCGCGACGGCCACGAGGTAGGTCGGACGGTCCTCGCGGAGCAGGCGCGGATCGGTGACGGTGCCCGGCGTGAGCGTCCGCACGATGTCGCGCTGGCGGACGCCGCCGCTGCTGCTACCGGGGCCGGGTCCGCTGCTGGCGGGTGGGCTGCCGCCCGCGTTGCCCATCGGCGGCTCGTCGTCGGCGGCGTCAGGAGACGGCGTGGCGGGTGGCCGCGGCTCGTCTTCCCGCTCTTCGCAGACGGCCACGCGGTAGCCGCGGGCCAGCAGCCGCGTCAGGAAGGTGTCGAGGGCGTGGTGCGCGAAGCCGCACTGCGAGACCGGCGGCGCGGCCCCGCCGGACGGCCGCTCGGTCAGCTTCAGGCCAAGCTCGCGCGAGACCAGCTCGGCGTCTTCGAACAGCACCTCGTAGAACGAGCCGACCCTGAACAGGATCAGCACGCCCAGATGGTTGTCGCGCAGGTCAAGGTACTGGCTGACCAGCTCGCCGTAGAGCGGCCGGCGGGGCGTCGGCGGTGGGGCCGACGGGGCAGTGGCCGGGCGGCCCCTGGCGCTGCTGCGTGCCTGGGCGCGTGGTTGTCGCGGTTCGGCCATCGTCAGTCGTCCGGCCAGTCGTCGGGCATCGGCTCATAGGGGGCGTCGTCGCCGAAGACGGGAGCGTAGCGGCCGGCGTACGGATCGTCGGGCGGCTCGGTGGGCGGATCCATTGGCGGACCAGCGCCCGCCGCTCCGCTCACCCCTCTGCGCGCCCTGGGGAGGCCCGAAGGGTTGTCGGCACTGCCGATGGTCGTGCCGCGCAACGGGGGCCTCGGCGCTGGCCGGGCAGAAGGGGGGCGAGGGGGTGAGGCCCTCTCCTGCACCTGCTCCGGCGCGGAGAGGGGGGCGTCAATGCCGGAAGCGGACGCCGTTGCGCCGGCACGGAGGAGCACCGGCAGCCCGGTCACCCGTTCCTGGTCGCGCGTCCTGCCCACCGCTCCGATCACCGCCGCCTCGTCCCCGACGATCACCACGGCTTTCCGCGCCCGGGTGATCGCCGTGTAGAGCAGGTTGCGGCTGAGGATCGGGCCGTACGAGGACGACGCCAGCACCACCACGCCCGGCCACTCGCTGCCCTGGGCGCGGTGGACGGTCAGCCCGTAGGCGTGGTCGAGGTCGAGCAGGTCGGCTGGACCGAACGTGACCGTCCGTCCGTCGCCAAAATCGACCGTCAAGCCGCCGTTCGCCTCCATCTCAAGGATGGTACCGGTGTCGCCGTTGAAGACGCCGAGCTGGTAGTTGTTGTGGGTCTGGATGACGCGGTCGCCGACGCGCAGCGCGAGTGCGCCGTGTGGGCGCTCTGGCTGGCCGCGCCCGGGGTTCAGCCGCTGCTGCAACGCCTCGTTCAGGGTCTGGCAGACTCGTACCAGGGGCGCGATGGCCTGGATCTCGCCCGGCGGCGCTCCGAGCAGGCGCGGCAGCCGCTCGGCCGCCCACTCCGTGGCGACGGCGGCCACCCGGGCCGGCGGGGCCGGCACGAAGATGCAGTCCGATGGGGCCGGGCCGCTCGCGCCAGGCGCGCCCTTCCCGAACAGCCGGTAGAGGTCGGCAGGCGCGCCCAGATCCGGCCGCAGGCCTTGCCGAATGCGGTGCGCATTGGTCACGATCTGGCTCTGGGCGGCCTGCCTGAACACCGTTTCGAGGCGCGTCGACGGGATCCGTCCGCTCGCCAGCACGTCGCGGAGCACCTGTCCGGGACCGACGCTCGGGAGCTGATCGGCGTCGCCCACCAGGATCAGCTGCGCGCCGGGGCCGATGGCCCGGACAACCGCCCTGGCGAGCTGCGTGTCAAGCATGCTGGCCTCGTCCACGATCACCACGTCGAACGGGAGCGGATCGTCGGGACCGTGCCGGAAACCGCCCGGCCCGGCCCCGAGCAGTCGGTGAAGCGTCCGCGCCTCCAGCCCGACCACCTCGCCCAGCCGTCTGGCGGCCTTGCCGGTCGGGGCGGCCAGCGTGACCGAGCGCCCGAGGGCTTTCAGGCAGCGGACCAGCGCCCGCGTGGTGGTGGTCTTGCCGACGCCCGGCCCGCCCGTCAGCACGAAGCAGCCGCTGGTGGCCGCCGTGGCGACGGCCTGCCGCTGCTCGTCCGAGAGCGTCTGCGCCTCGCGGTCGGCGGCCAGCCAGCGCTCGACGTGGGCGGCGGGCAGGCCCGGCCGCCGTGACAGCCCGAGGAGCCGCCGCGCGAGGTCTTCCTCGGCCCGCACCAGCCCCGACAGCCCGATCCCGAGGCCGGCGTCTGGGGCATCGTCGGTTGGTGCAGCCGGCGGCTCGGGCAGTCCCGGCGTGAAGATCCGCACCCGGCCGACGCGCTGCTCGGCGGGCGCGGGGGCGACCGGCTGTCCGCCGCCCAGTGCGCTGCCCGACTGCGGCGCGTCCATCCGTCGCACGGCGATGCTGCCCGACGCCAGCAGCTGGGTCACGCCGTCCTCGATCAGCTCAGGCTCGACCTCGGCGACGGCTGCTGCTGCGGCCAGGAGCATCGGGCGGTGCTGTCGAGTGTGGCCGTTCTGGCCGGCGTTGATCAGCGCGGCCTGCACGGCAGCCTGCAAGCGCGACGGGGCAGTGTGGCGGACGCCACGGTCCTTGCCGATGCGGTCCGCCGAGGGGAAACCCAGGCCCGGCACGTCGGCGACCAGCCGGTAGGGGTTGGCCCCGAGGATCTGGGGCGCGTCCGCGCCGTATGCGGCGACCAGCCGTGGCGCGAAGCGGGTGTCCAGCCCATGCTCGGCCAGGAACGCCATGATCTCGCGGAGGGCGCGGTGCTCGGCCCAGGCCGCCGCGATGCCCTGCGCCCGCTGCGGCCCGATCCCGGGCACCTCGCGGACGCGCTCCGGCGTGGCATCGAGCACGTCCAGGGTGCGCTCGCCAAAGACCCCCACGATGCGCTTCGCCAGCACCGGCCCGATCTGCCGGACCAGCCCGGACCCGAGGTAGCGCATGATGCCGTCGGCGTCAGACGGGGGCCGGACCTCGGCGGAGGTTGGGCGGAACTGCGCGCCGTGGCGTGGGTCGGTCTGCCAGCGGCCCCGCAGCGCCAGCACCTCGCCGGGCTGGGCGGCGGGCAGCGTCCCGACGACGGGGATCGGGTCGCGCCGGCCACGCACGCGCAGGCGCACCACGCTGAACCCGTTCGTCGGGTTGTAGAACGTCACCCGCTCGACGACGCCGTCCAGGGCGATGTCTGCGCCGGCCGGGCCGCGGCCGGCCGGGCCGCCCTGCGATGCTGCTGGAACGTCTGAGGGCACGATGAGATCCGGGCGAAATGTGGTTTCCCTAAGGGTAGCGCAGGTTGTATCGCCAGAGATGTATGTGCTGCGAACCGACCCCGGACCGGGGCGATCGCATGCTGGTTGGTGTTCCCGCAACGCCATGAAACGTGCGGTCAGGGACTGATGCAGATTGACGAGTTGCTGCGGTCATAGCCCCTCACCCCCCGACCCAGTCGGGGGGTGAGGGCCTGCGGTTCTCAAGTTGGGCCTGGGTTAGCGCCGCCTGCTGACCTCGATCTGCTCCGCGATGAAGCGGCCCTGCTCCTCGCGACCGCCCTGCTCGCCGTCGGCCGTCAGGTAGTCACCCACCCGCGGCTCGGGGCAGTCCGGCGGCGAGCCGCGGTACTCGACCACCAGCGTCTCGCCCCGCCCCAGCGCGAGCGTGATCAGCAGCGCCGCGCCGTCCGCCGACCGCTCGATGGCCGCGATGTTCCCCTCGGTGTGGTACTGGTCCAGGTTCGACTGGTTGGTGTGCTGCTGTTGCTGCTGTTGCAACTGGCTCGGCGGCTTCTGGGCGTCGCTGTCCTTGTTCTTGCCGCTGCTACGGCCCCCGCCGCTGTCGTCCGGCGTCGAGACCGGGGCCGCGTCGTCGTTCTTGATCGTGCCGGCGCCGGCCGCCGTGCGGCACAGCGAGAACTCGGAGGTCTGGTTGCTCGGGTTGGTGTCGGTCGCCGTGGTGCTGGCGCCGACGGCCCCGCCGGTCACGTCAAACGAGAACGCCCCGTCGTTGCCGACGGTCGTCACCGCCGCCGAGCCGAGGAGGGTCCGCCCTTCGCCGTAGCCGGTGGCATCGCAGGCTGGGTTGCTGTAGACGTCCACGGTGAAGGTGGTGTCGGCGAGGCTGTTGAGCGTCCCCGTCACCCGGGTGGCCCCGCCGAAGGCGATGGCCTGGGTCAGGACCGGGAGATTCTGGCGGTTGTCGGCGTCATTCGTCACGACGCCGTTGGTATTCGTCGCGCTCGACCCGCCGCCGCAGTCCCTGGCTCACGAGCGTCGTGGGAACACCGACGAACAGGCAATCGCGCTGCCGTCAGCGGTCAGCCGCCAGCGCCTGTCGGTCAGCGCCGCTTCCGCCGCTTCGTCAGCTTCGCGACGCGCTCGACCGTCACGGGCCGGAGTGTGTCCGGCCGCGCGCCGACGCGCATCCCATGCTGCGCCTTCCGCCGCTGCTGCTCGCGGCGGTCGGATCGGCGCAGGCCGGGATGCTGATCTTCGTCTCGGGAGCGTTCGTCTCGCATGGCATATGTTGTAACGTCCGCCAGACGAGGAATGTTCCCGGCCGCCCCGCTCCCGCGTTCAGGCCAGCACGACCTCCCGGCCCGTCCGCGCCGACTCGTAGATTGCCAGTACCACTTCCAGCGATGCCCGGCCCTCCTCGCCGCTCACGGCCGGCGGCCGGCCGTCCCGGATCGCCTCGATCATGTCCGCGATCTGTGCGTTGTGGCCGATGGTCTCCAGGTTGCCAGCGCCCGGCAGCAGCCGCTGCTCCTCGGCCTCGACCTCGGCTGGCCAGCCCTCAGCGCCCGGCACACTCCAACTGGCGATCCGGTAGCTCGACAACTGCACCGAGCCCTTCGTGCCGTGGAACTCCAGCCGGTCCGGCAGGCGCGGCTCGACGGAGGTCGTCGCCTGCATCACCCCCATCGCGCCGTTGGTGAAGCGGGCCACCGCTGCCGTCGTGTCGTCGGCCTCGATGTCGCGCCGCAGGTGATCGGCGTACCCGAAGATCCGCGCCACCGGCCCGGCGATCCACCGCACCAGGTCGACGCCGTGGATGCCCTGGTTGATCAGCGCCGCGCCGCCCTCCTGCTCCCAGGTGCCGCGCCAGCCAGAATCGTCGTAGTACTCCTGCGAGCGGTAGCTCTTGTAGTACATGTCCGCCACCAGCAGCTCGCCGAGCAGCCCCTCCTCCATCGCCCGCTTCGTCGCCTTGAGGGCCGGGATGAAGCGGCGATTGAAGATCGCAGCGACCTGCACCTTGTGCTCGCGGGCCACCTTGAGCAGCCGGTCGGCCCGCTCCAGGCTCAGCTCCAGCGGCTTCTCGATGACGAGATGCTTGCCGGCCGCCGCCACCCGCTCGGCCACCTCCAGGTGCAGGCGCGTCGGCAGGCAGACCGAGACGATCTGCACATCCTTCCGCTCCAGGATGGCGTCCACGTCCGTGACCGGGATCGCCCCGAACTGCTCGGCCAGCGCCTCGGCCCGGTCCGCCCGCTGGTCGCAGACGGCCACCAGCTGGCCGCCCGGCGTCCTGGCGGCGGCAGCGGCATGGCGCGGCCCCACCAGCCCCGCCCCAATCACGGCATACCCAATCGTCTCAGTCGTGCTCGGCACGTGTCACTCCCAGTATCGTCGTCTCTGGAACCATCGGTTGACAGACCCCCGCCGCTGCCGCCGGCCGCTGCCGCTGCGCCCCAAGCGCCTCGGACAGCTCCCGGGCGATCTCCTGCACCTGCGGCAGCCAGGCGTCTGCGCGTTCGCGGGTCAGGCGGCTCGTCGGGCCGGAGATGCTCAGCGCCGCCACGACCCGCTGGGTGCCGTCCCGGACCGGGACCGCGATGCAGTGCGCCCCTTCCTCAAACTCGCCGTCGTCGTGGGCGTGGCCCCGCCGGCGGATCTTCGCCAGCTCGGCCAGCAGCCCCTCACGAGTGGTCAGCGTCGTCGGCGTGTAGGCCCGCAGCTCCAAGCGGCCCAGGATCGCGTCCAGGCGGACCGGTTCGAGGTGCGCCAGCAGCACCTTGCCGGTCCCGGTGGCGTACAGCGGCGCGCGATTCCCGACCTCCGTGAACATCCTGATCGTGCGGGGCGGGGCAGCATGTACCAGGTAAACCGCCTGGGAGCCGTCCAGGGCCGCCAGGTTGGCGCTCTCGCCCGTGAGCTGCGCCAGCCGGCGAAGAAACGGCTCTGCCCGCGACGGCAGATCGTCCCGCGCCAGGATGCGCCGCGCAAGCTCGAGGGCGTTCGGGCCAACCGTGTAGCGGCGCGTCGCCGGGTTCTGGCGCGCGTACCCCCGCTCCACCAGCGACCCGAGCAGGCGGTGGACCGTGCCGACCGGCAGCGCGCAGGCCTCGCCCAGGTCGCGCAGGCCAAGCTCGCGCTCCGCGCTCACAAGACGCTCGAACAGGTCCAGCGCCCGGCCAACCGACTGCACCCCCTCGCGCAACCTCCGCGCCATTGAGGCCCTTCCAGGCACCACAGGGGTGCAAAGAGCGTCCAGCGTTCCGCCATGCGGAACAACTTGATCCACATCATAGAGCAAAGGTACCATTCCCGCGCCACCGGTGTGGCGGCGGCGTTGCCATTCTCTCCACGGGATGACAGCGCTGTCAACATCCAGTCGGCGTCGCGCGCTCGCCCTGTTGAGCGCCGCGGCATGCGGGACTCGGGCGGGGCCTTGAGCGACGGGTGGCTCAGTGCTCCGCACCACTGAAGGGTGAGGGGAAGAACCATGCAGGTTCGCAGAACGTCCCGGCGGACTTTCCTGTCCTTTGTCGTGATGTCGGGCAGCGCCGCGCTGCTCGCGGCGTGTGGACAGCAGCAGGCCGCGCCGCCGGCCGCCAGCAATCAGGGCGCGGGCGCGGCCTCGAAGCCGGCGCCGGCCGCCACGACCGCGCCAGCAGCGCCAGCGGCCACCACTGCGCCGGCGGCCGGGGCGGCCAGCAACCCGCCGGCTGCGCCCGCCGCGGCGGCTACGACCGCTCCCGCCGCTTCCAAGCCGGCCGCCGCTGCTGCCCCGGCCGGCTCCCCGAAGCGCGGCGGCGCGCTGGTGATGGGGCATCAGAACCCCACCCAGACCTTCGATCCGCACCGCTCTACGGGCACCCCGCCATCGCAGAACCTGATCTACAACACCCTGGTGCGCTGGACGATCCAGCCGGACGGCACCATGAAGGCCGAGCCGGAGCTCGCGACCGAGTGGAAGCTCGAAGGCAGCACGGCCACCTTCAAGCTGCGCCAGGGCGTCAAGTTCCACGACGGCACCGACTGGAACGCCGAGGTCGCCAAGTTCAACCTCGAGCGCATGAACGACAGCAAGTCCCAGGCGCGCGCCTTCGTCACCGGCATCACCTCCACCGAGGTGGTGGACCCGTACACCCTCAAGCTCAACCTGACCGGGCCGCAGGGCTCGCTGTTGAGCAACCTCTCGCAGGCGGCGGATGGCCGCCCCTTCATGATCTCGAAGGCGATGGCCGAGAAGGCTGGCGACAACTACGGCACCTCGCCCGAGACCACCGCCGGCACCGGCCCGATGAAGCTCACCGAGTGGGTCTCCGGCAGCCACAGCGTCTACACCAAGACCGGCTCATACTACGACAAGGGCGCTGACGGGCAGCCGCTCCCTTACTTCGAGTCGTTCCGGGCCCGCTTCATCTCCGACGACTCGGTCCGCCTCACCGAGCTGCGCTCCAGCAACGTCCACCTGATCGACAACGTCCAGGCCAAGGACATCCCCGTTGCGCGGCAGGACGCCAACCTGGAAGTCGTCGAGAACAAGTACCAGAAGAACCAGTACCAGTTCACCTTCAGCGCCAAGAGCGGCCCGTTCGCCAAGGAGCAGCTCCGCAAGGCCGTCCACTACGCCATCGACCGCGAGGCGGCGGCCAAGGTGCTCGGGCAGGGCGTTGGCGAGGCCCAGTACTGGTTCCTGACCCCGGGCTACCTCGGCTACGACGAGAAGCTGCCGAAGTTCTCCTTCGATCAGGCCAAGGCGAAGCAGCTGGTGGCCGAAGCCGGCTTCAAGGACGGCGTGGATGTCGGCCTGCTGATCATCAACCGGCCCGTCGATCAGCAGCTGGCCCAGATGGTCAAGCAGATGCTCGGCGACGTCGGCATCCGCGCGAACATCGAGGTGCTGGAGCGGCTGGCGTTCCTCGCCAAGACCCAGACCCTCGAATTCGACATGAACCTCTACCAGACCAGCGTCCGCCCGGACCCGGACAGCATCCTGGCCGGCCGCTTCCAGACCGGCGAGGGCAAGAACACCGGCGGCATGTCCGACCCGACGATGGACGACCTCCTCGCCAAGGGCCGCAGCTCGTTCGACGACAAGGTGCGCGCCCAGGCCTACGCCGAGGTCCAGAAGCGGATCTACGAGACCGGCTGGTACGGCACCATCTGGATGAAGCAGTGGTTCGATGCCCGGACCAAGAAGCTCCAGGGCATCGCGCCGACCCAGGAGCCCGGCTTCGATCTGCGCGCCGCGTGGCTGGAAGCCTAGCCCGACCTGATGCAGGCCACAACCGCATTCAAGGGCGCTGCGCCGCTGCCGACCGTGCGTCGGCAGCGGCGGGCGGCCACCCTCATCTTTCTCCTGCGGCAGCGGCTGGCGGTCCCGGCGACCGCCGTGCTGCTCGTCGTCGTCTTCTGCGCGATGTTCGCCAACGTCATCGCGCCGTACGACCCCGAGCGCCAGGACTACGCCCACGTCATGGAGGGGCCGTCGCGGGCGCACCTGCTCGGCACCGACGACATCGGGCGCGACGTGCTGAGCCGCATCATCTACGGCTCGCGGACCTCCGTCAGCGTCGGGCTGGTGGCCGTCGCCATCTCGATCGCGTTCGGGGTGGGCCTGGGCCTCGTCGCAGCCTACCTGCGCGGCTGGGTTGACGACATCATCATGCGGATCATGGACGCCCTGGCGGCGTTCCCGGCCCTGGTGCTGGCGCTCGGGATCACGGCGGCGCTCAAGCCGGGCCTGCTCAACGTGATGGTCGCCATCGGTATCATCTTCATGCCGCAGTTTGCCCGGCTGGCGCGCGGCGAGGCCCTCTCGGTCCGCGAGCTGGAGTACGTAACGGCCGCCAGGGTGATCGGCGCTGGCGCGGCCCGCACGATCTTCTGGCACATCTGGCCGAACATCACCGCGCCGATCATCGTGCAGGCCTCGTTGCGGGTGGCTGCCGCCATCGTCACCGAGGCGAGCCTCAGCTTCCTGGGCGCGGGCGTCCCGCCGCCAACGGCCAGCTGGGGTGGGATGCTGCGGTCGAGCTACCAGTTCACCGAGACCGCGCCCTGGCTGGCGCTCTTCCCAGGCGCGGCGATCTTCCTGACCGTCCTGGCGACCAACCTGTTCGGCGACGCCTTGCGGGCGGCGCTCGATCCGCGCATGCGCGGTCGGGTCTAGGAAGGAGGGCCGGACTCGATGCTTCGCTACGTGACCGTGCGCATCGTCCAGATGATTCCCGTCCTCTTCCTGGTCAGCCTCGCCTCGTTCGCGCTGACCTACGTGCTGCCCGGCGACCCTGCCCTCGCCATCATCGGCGAGCAGAACGCCCGCGACCCGATCCTCTACGCCCAGCTACGCCAGGACATGGGGCTGGACCGCCCGTTGCTGGTCCAGTACTTCGACTGGGCCGGCCGCCTGCTGCGCGGCGACCTCGGCATCTCCACGTCCACGCGGCAGCCGGTCAGCACGCTGCTCGGGCAGCGCCTCTGGCCCACGCTCCAGCTTGGCACTCTGGGGATGGCGCTGTCGCTGGTCATCGCCATCCCCATCGGGATCATGTCGGCCACGCGCCCCGGCTCCAAACTGGACCTGATCGGTACGGTGGCGTCGATGGTCGCCACCTGCATCCCGCACTTCTGGCTCGGGCTGCTGTTGATCCTGCTGTTCGGGCTGTACCTGCGCTGGCTGCCGCCGTCCGGGTACATCTCGCCGTCGGAAGACCTGCTCGGGAACCTCCGGCTCATGATCATGCCGACGCTCGTCGTCAGCGGCGGGACGGCCGCCGTGATGATGCGGCAGGTCCGCTCGTCGATGCTGGAGATCCTCGGGCGCGAGTACATCACGACAGCCCGCGCAAAGGGTCTCAAGTCGTCCGGGGTGGTGATCGGGCACGCCCTCAAGAACGCGCTGATCCCCGTGCTCACGGTGATCGGCTTGCAGCTGGGCGTGCTGATCGGCGGCGCGGTGGTGACCGAGAGCGTCTTCTCGATCCCCGGGATCGGCAGGCTCGCGGCGGACAGCATCTTCAACCGCGATTTCCCGGTGCTGCAGGCCATCGTGCTGGTCATGGCGTTTGCCGTCCTGCTCGCCAACCTGTTCACCGACATCGCCTACGCCTGGCTCGACCCGCGCATTCGCTACCAGTAGCCCCCAGAACCCGGCACCCATGTATTGAAGAGAGGCTTTCCATGCCGAACGCCCGCTATGACGGTCCGCACGTCCTCGACAACCCGCCGCCGTTTCACCAGAAGCTCCTGGACTACGGCGAGCGCCCGTACTGGTCTCCGGACGGCAAGCGCATCACCTTCATCGAGACCAACTACGGCGAGGCCTGCGAGCTTGACCTGGAGACGCGCACCGTCCGCAACCTGACGAAGGGGCTGGGCGATCATCACAGCTTCCTGCGCGTCCTGTTCATGTACGACGGCAGCTACATCCTGATCGGCCCGAAGGCGTTCAAGGACCGGCACACCAGCCGGCGCGTCGAGTCCGAGATGTGGTGGATGGACCGCGAGGCCAGCCGCCCGCCGGTCCCCCTCGGGCGGACCTTCTTCGAGGGCATGGGCGTCTCGTGGATCGCGCCGCGCATCACCTACGCCGTCAACGACCTGCAGGAGCCGTCCCTCGGGGAGGGTGTCTCAGAGTGCTACGTCTCCGAGGTCGACACCAGCGACGAGCGCCAGCCGCGCCTGGTCAATACCCGGCGCATCTATCGTGTCGAGGATGGCCGCCGGCCCGAGCCGCAGGACTTCCGCCACGACGACCGCGAGGTGCTGCTGGCCGAGTACTCCGCGGAGTCCACCCGCAAGACGCCCCGCTGGAAGTGCACCGTCAAGGGTGTGGACGTCGCCACGCAGGCCGTCCGCTACTACGTCAACGAGCGCGGCGTGCACAACGAGTGCGAGGGCGTCTTCCCGGGCGGGGAGTCCATGTGCCTGGAATCTGGCGTGGACTCCGACGCCGACAACCCGCTGCCCATCGACCTCTGGAAGCTGGCCCTGGACGGCTCCGGCCGCCGCGCCCGCATGACCCGCATGTGCGATCGCAAGCCCTGGCGCGCCACCAACTCCAACGTCAGCCCTGACGGCCGCTGGCTGGCGTTCATGACCAACATCCAGGGCGACGAGGCTGGCTACGGCCGAGGTCTGGGCCTGCTGGACCTCGCGGCCTGGGAGGCGTCACCCGAGGGGCAGCGCTGGGAGACGGCGCCCGTCCTCGACGAGGATTGACGGCCCCATTCCCACCGGCAGGGGCGGAGGCAGGGGCGCGGCCTCCGCTACCGCAGACCCACCACCGCCGCCTCGTCAAAGGCTCGCCAGCCCACGGCTGCGTCGGCAAAGCCGGCCCGCCGGAGCGCCCGCACGTGCGCCTCGGCCGAGAGCCGTGGCCCGGCCCCGTGCATGCGCTCGCGGAGCGTCTCGCGCTCCGCCACCGCCTCGGCCAGGGCCGGGTTCTCCCCGATGGCCTCCCAGAAGCCGTCAGCCGGCGGCGAGCGGCGCCGCCGGATCTCGTTGAAGCGCGTCGAGAGCGGCGCATCCGGTCGGCCGGCCGCCAGTCCCTCGGCGTTGACCAGGATGCCGCCCGCGCGGATCAGGCCCGCCAGCGACGTGTAGATGCCGCCAAGCTCGCGACTGCTGAAGTGGTGGAGCGTCGCCAGGGAGACGACGGCGTCGAACGGCCCATCAGCCGCCAGTTGCTCCGGCCAGCCATCCGCGCGCAGATCGACCTGTCGCCACGCCAGCCGACCGCCGCCGTCGCCCAGCACGCCCCGCCCGATGGCCATCAGGACCGGGTCCAGGTCGAGCGCCACGACCGTCGCCTGCGGGAAGCGTTCGAGGATCGGGCCGGCGAGGCTGCCCGTCCCCGCCCCGATGTCCAGGACGCGCAGCGGGCCGTCTGGCAGCAGTTCGGCCAGCAGGTCGAGGATCGCCGCGATGCAGGCCGACCGCCGCGCGAAGAACGCCTGCATGCGCCCTTCCCAGATGGCAGCCCAGCCCGCCCAATCGTCGCTGGCCGGCCAGACCCTCGGCTCGGCCGTCCGGCTGGCCTCCGCGCCACCGTTATCGTGCCCGCCACCGTGTCCCTGCCCGTGCCCATGGCCGCCGCCGCGCCTGTGTCCGCCACCGCGCCGACCCGTCTGCCGGCCCGGCTGCCCGCCTGCCGCCACGTCCCGCCCTGCCGCCATGTCCCGCCCTGCCGCCATCCGCGCTCCACCCCTACAGACTGAGACCCGAGATCGAGATCAGGCGTGGTTGTACCATCCTGCGTCGTCAATGCATCCTGCCTGGAGGCTCGCTGCGCCGTGAGATGCGGTCGATCGCGTAGGCGAGCGCAAGGAAGCCGGCCCCTCTGCCTGCCTCGGTGATGGGCATCAGGAGTTCGTGGCTCGGTGAGCACGTAGAACTCACGCAGCCCTCTGCTGCCCTCTACTGACCATCGCGAAGCCTGTTGGGCTACAGGCGGAACTCCCGGCGGATGGCGCGGACATCCACCTCAAATTCCAGCCCCACGATCGGCGGCGGGCCGTAGTACCAGTGAAGGCCGTGGACGGCGTTCGGCCCCAGTGACGCCATGATCTCCGCGTCGAGGAACGCGTGGATGTCGTGGTGTGTGTAGATACTGAGCGCCGTCACGTCCGACCAGCCCACTTCGAGCGCGGTGAGGCCGCTGTCCATCGACCGCATGGCGCTCGCCGCCTTCTCGCGCAGGGCGTCGGGGGTCGTCTCGCCGGGGCGCACATCGGCCTTCTCAGGGGCAGCCGAGACAAAGAAGCTCGGCGCTGTTACGTCGGACAGAGCGACATACGAGAAGCCATACAGCGAGATCTCAGCGGGTGGGCTGCCGAGCGGTGCAACGTTGCTCCGAGCGATGGGGACTTGCCCATCCACGAGGACGCCCCATTCACCGAGCAATGCGATGTAGTCGGCATTGAACGAGACGAATTCGTCCATCGTCAGCGGCCTGGGTACTCGAATCTCAACGGCGCAGAGCGCCGTGCGCGGTCTCCCGACGGCTTCCAGGTAGCGCGCGGCGGCGGCGAAGCCCATGAGATACGGCAGCGGGACCTGGAATGTCGTGCGGACAAGCTCGTAGCCCGCCATCGCGCGCACACCACTGGAGAAGGGGGCGGCGCCCGTGATCCTCGGGGCTCTGGCGATAGGCAAGAACTGATAGTTGCCGGTCGGATGATCCGTGAGTGGCATGGTGGAGTCTTTCTTTTCGTTCCCTGTTCTCATCGTGGGGAGCCTTTCCGGCTCTGCCCACTCAGCGGGGAGGGTTGTTACGCGCTCAGCACCGGGATCACAATGGAGCATGTAGCTCAATATTCCCCCGGCCCACGACCTGATCAACCCCTCTACAAAGAGCTCGTCGCACAGGATACCGTCGGTGCCGTTTGCGCCGGGCGTCGTTGGCGTTGCACTACCAGAAGAAGGTGGCGCA
This sequence comes from Chloroflexota bacterium, assembly GCA_020850535.1. Classification (NCBI taxonomy): domain Bacteria; kingdom Bacillati; phylum Chloroflexota; species Chloroflexota bacterium. The sequence continues at coordinate 94,028 of JADZEM010000135.1, read as the reverse complement.
TGCTGTCAACAGTCAGGTTTGTCGGAGGGCGGGGGGGATCCGGCCCGCGCCGCGCGCTATCCTTCCCCGTCAACCGTCCTGGCCGGGCACTGCCGCCGGCTCGGCCGGCCACGAAGGAGGGGACTGTGCCGGACACCATGCGGATCGCCATCGGCCTCCCGCGCGACGTTACCGACGAGCACCTGATCTACGCCAAGCAGCTCGGCTGCGATGGCGTCGTGCTGGCCACGCCCGAACGGCTCCCAGGAGACACGCTCTGGGAGTACGATGACCTCGTCAAGCTCCGCGAGTGGGTCGAGAGCTACGGCCTCAAGATCGAGTCGATCCAGAACACGCCGCACGAGTTCTGGATGAAGGTCCGCCTCGGCGAGACCGGCCGCGAAGAGCAGCTTGAGAACTACTGCCAGACCATCCGCAACATCGGCAAGGCCGGCATCCCCGTCCTCGGCTACAACTTCCGCCCGCACCCGCTCTACCGCACCGGCCACCGCCAGGGTCGCGGCGGCGCGGTCATGACCGAGTACCGCCGCGCCGACCTCAAGCCAGAGCTGACCTTCGGCCGCGAGATCTCCGCTGACGAGATGTGGGAAGCCCACCAGTACTTCGTCAGCAAGGCCGTCCCCGCCGCCGAAGAGGCCGGCATCCGCCTCGCCTTGCACCCCGACGATCCCAACGACGGCCCCATCGGCGGCGTCGCACGGATCTTCTCCAGCTTCGAGGGCTTCGAGCGTGCTTCCCAGGCCATCAAGAGCCCGGCCTGGGGCCTCCTGCTCTGCATCGGCTGCTGGACCGAGATGGGCGGCACCGCCAACGTCCTGCGCGGCATCCAGCACTTCGGGCCGCAGAACCGCATCGTCTACGTCCACTTCCGAGACATCGCCGGCACCGCCAGCGACTTCTCCGAGTGCTTCGTCGGGACCGGCGACCTGGACGTGACCGCTGCGATGGTTGCGCTGAAGAAGTCCGGGTTCAGCGGCGCGATCATCGACGACCACGCCCCCGCGATGATCGGCGATTCCGGCTGGAACTTCCGTGCACGCGGCTACCAGACCGGCTACATCCAGGGACTGCTGCGCGCCATCAACGACCTCACGTAGAGCATTTCCACGACCCACGACCCACGACCCACGACCCACGACCCACGACCCACGACCCACGACCCACGACCCACCATCGACGGGTCTGCTACGATGCCGCCGGCCTGTCGGGCGTCCGTCGAGTGGGCGCGGCGCGGCTCGGAGAGGAGTGGGGACACCAATGGCGAACGGGAACACGCGGGGCGGGCGGGGCCGCTTGCAGATCGGCCTCATGATGCGGAGCGGCGATCATCTCGTGCCGGGCGCCGGGCGGATCGTGCCCTGGACCGAGCTGCGGGAGATCGCCGTCGCGGCCGAAGAGGCGGGCGTGGATACGCTCTTCGCGCCAGACCACCTGATCTTCCGCAAGTACGGCAGCTTCGACAACATCCCGGCCGGCGAGGAGCGCGGCTGCTGGGAAGTCTGGACCGTCCTCAGCGCCATCGCCAGCATCACCAGCCGCGTGACGCTCGGGCCGTTCGTCGCCTGCACCAGCTTCCGCGAGCCCGCCCTGCTCGCCAAGATGGCCGACACCCTGGACGAGGTCAGCGGCGGCCGGCTGCTGCTCGGGCTGGGGGCCGGCTACCACCAGCCCGAGTACTCGGCGTTCGGCTTCCCGTTCGATCGCCTGGCTGGCCGCTTCGAGGAGGCGTTGCAGATCATCCTGCCGCTGCTCAAGGGTGAGCGCGTCACCTTCCACGGCACCTACTATCAGGTCGAAGACTCGGTGCTGCACCCGCACGGCCCGCGTCCGGCCGGCCCGCCGATCTGGATCGGTGCGAAGCAGCCCCGCATGCTGCGGCTCGTGGCGAAGTACGCCGACGCCTACAACGTCGTCGGCGGGAACAGCCCCGAGGCGTTCGCGGAGCAGCTTGCCGCGCTCGACACCGCTTGCGCCGAGGTCGGGCGCGACCCGGCCTCGCTTCAGAAGACCATCGCCTGCTTCGTGGCGTTCCCCGGCTCGGACGAGTGCCCGGGCGGCATCCATGCCAACGCGCTGGTCGGCACGCCCGACGAGGCAGCCCGGCGCTTCAAGGCGTTCTACGACGCCGGCGTGGATCACATCACCCTGTTCGCCAGCCCGTGGGGACTGAAGGCCGTGGCCGCGCTCGGCCAGACGATCCGCATCCTACGCGACATGGGCATCTGACGAGTCATCAGTCTTCAGTGGTCAGGCGGCCCTCACCCCCCAGCCCAGTGGGCCATATCCGAGTTGCGCGCCCGACGACAAAGGAGCATCCACCGATGACCGCATCCTCCTGGCAGCCGTTGCTCGCCGACATCCTCCGACGGCAGGCCGCCGATCTCGTCGTCGAGCACGGGCTGCCGGGGGCGGTTGTCGGCGTCGTGGCCGGCCGCGAGCCTGACGCCGCCCTGGCCTGGAGCTACGCCTTCGGGCCGCAGGGCGGCCCGGCCGGTCCGAACCAGCACGGCCACACCATCGGCCCGGACACCCTGTTCCGCGTCGCCTCGATCACCAAGACGTTCACGGCAACGGCCATCGTCCAGTTGCGTGACGCCGGCAAGCTCCACCTCGACGATCCGCTCGTCAAGCACGTGCCGGAGTTCGCCGCCGTCGAGAACCCGTTCGGCCCCATCGAGGAGGTGACCCTTCGACGGCTGGCGTCGCACTCCTCGGGCCTGATGGGCGAGCCGCCGCTCGATCACTGGATCTCGCTCCGCTTCCCCACCCGTGACGAGTGGCTGGCCGTGCTGCCCCAGGTCAAGGTGGCGATTCAGCCCGGCTCGGCGTTCAAGTACTCCAACCTGGCGTACACGCTGCTCGGCGAGGTGATCGAGCGCGTCTCGGGCGAGTCCTATCCCGCCTACATGCAGCGCATGGTCTTCGAGCCGCTCGGCCTCGCCTCCACGGGCTACGAGCTGACCGACGCCCTGGCCGGGCGCGCTGCCACCGGCCACCTGCCGCACCCCTACGCCGACGAAGCCGCCATCGCGCCGCCCTCGCCGCTGAACGGCATGGCGGCGGCCGGGCAGCTCTGGACGACGGTCCGCGATCTCAGCCGCTGGGTCTCGGCCCATTTTCGAGTAGACGTGCAGGAGGCGGGCGGCGTCCAACTGCTGGCCGGCCGCTCGCTGGCCGAGATGCAGCGGGCCGTCTACGTCGAGCCGAGCTGGGCCGGCGGCTACGGCTTCGGCTGGCGCATCGTGCGGCACGGCGAGCGGATCTACCACGGGCACGGCGGCAGCGTCCCCGGCTACCGCTCGCAGATCCTCTTCGACGCCTCGCTGAAGGTCGGGCTGGTGTTCCTGATCGACGGCGTCGGGGCTGCCGACGCGATCGCCGGCGAGCTGATGGACACGCTGACGGCGGGCGTGGCCGCTGCCGAGCGGACGCGCCCCGTCGGGCCGCTGCCGGCCACGCCGGCCGACTACCGCCGCTTCCTGGGGCTGTACCGCATGCGGCACATCGGGGACATCCTGTTGCGCGTCGAGTACCGCGACGGCCAGCTCCTGCTCAAGGAGGGCGCGTCGATCTTCCCCACGCCGCCCATCGCCCTCGAACCGACCGCTGACCCGCTGGCCTTCATGGTGCGTGGTGGCCGCTACGCCGGCGAGCTGCTGACGTTCAGCCTCGCCGCCGACGGCGGCGCGAGCGGCTTCCGCGCCTCCGGCTTCAGCTTCGTGCGCCTCACCGACCCCGACCGCAACCCGTAGGGCTTCGTCTTCGAAGAGACACGAACTCCCCCTCACCCCGCGCGGGGTGAGGGGGAGGCCGATTCGCTGGCAGCAGGGGCTACGAGCGCTTCAGCGTCAGGTGAAGGCTGCCGTACGGCGGGTGCGGATCGCAGTACGACTTGATCTTGTCGTTCTCCTGCGACACGACCACCGTGTCCCAGAGCCGGTTCTGCCCGTCGAACCAGACCTCCGAGAGCCGCGGGAAGCGCGCCAGCATCCGCTGCCCCATCTCGTGCATCAGGTGCTGGATCGACATGCTCACGAACTCGTGGAAGACGGTGGCGAGCAGGTCGCGCACCTGCTCGGCGGCCACGTAGCGGCTGTGGTCCGACGACACGGCGTCGGCGGCGTCCGCGTACTTCCAGAAGGCGTCGAGGTAGATGTAGAGCGGCCGATCCTTGACCGACGGCAGCGTGGTGTACTGGTCGCGCACGAAGTCTGCGAACGCGCTGCCCGTCACTTTGATCAGGTGCAGCCCCTCGCGGCCCCCCTGGTGCGCCACGATGCGGGGCGTCGTGCTGGCGCCATCCCGGACGACCTCCAGCATGGCCGAGCCGTAGTCCGCGCGCTGCTCGCCGAAGAGGGCGCCGCTCGGACCAAAGCCCCCCTCCTGCGCCACGATGGCGGCCGGGAACGGCAGCTCCCTGCCCAGCAGACGCAGGCTCGTGACGTGGTCCCAGGTCTCGAAGAAGCGGCGGCCCAGGAACAGCAGGTACTCCTCCAGGGTCGAGCCATCGAACTCGACGGCCACCTGGTGGATGAAGTTCTTCATGGTGTCCGTGGCCACCACCATCGAGTTGTCGCCCACGGTGTAGGCCGGCGCGAGCGACTGATCCAGCACCTGGACTTCCGCGTCATAGGCGAACAGCGTGTTGGACCGCCCCACGAACGCCGACTCAGGGATCGGGGTCAGGCCAGTCAGTGGGCGGGCGTAGGTGCGATAGAACGAGACGTTCGCCTTGCCGTACTTGATGAACGCGATGGAGCCGGGCAGCTCCGTCGATCCAGACGCGTCGCTCATAGCTTCACGATCCTCGCTTGTGGGGCAGGCCGCCCCGGACGTCGGGCCACCCGAAGACGCCGTTGTCACGATGCGCGCGCCGTGCGCGGCCCGATGATGGCAGATCGGCGGCAGACGGCGCACCGGCGCGGCGGGATCGAGGGTCGTGGGTTGTCCTGAAGGCTGTCCCGTTGAGCGACAGCCCCGGTGAGGCATACTCAGCCAGTTTGCAGCCGGATGGAGGGCGACGATGCCTACGCCGATCATCATCGATTGCGACCCTGGCCATGACGACGTCGTGGCGATCCTGCTGGCGGCTCGCGCACCCGAGCTCAAGCTGCTGGCGATCACCTGTGTGGCCGGCAACCAGACGCTTGACAAGACCTCGCTGAACGCCCGCCGGGCGCTGACCGTCGGCAAGATCCACGGCGTGCCGGTCGCTGCCGGGATGGCAACCCCACTGGTCCGCCCGCTGGTCACCGCCCCCTACGCGCACGGCGAGAGCGGCCTCGACGGCTACGATTTCGGCCCGCCGACCGTCGATCTGGTGTCCGAGCACGGCGTTGACCTGCTGATCCGTACTGTCAGGGAGTCGCCGGAGCCGGTCACGCTGGTGCCCGTCGGCCCGATGACCAACGTCGCGATGGCGTTCCTGCGTGCTCCCGAGATCAAGCAGAATATCAGCCGCATCGTGCTGATGGGCGGCTCGGCCCACCTGGGAAACGTCACGCCGGCCGCCGAGTTCAACCTGTACGTCGATCCCGAGGCCGCATCTGTCGTGTTCGAGTCCGGCGTGCCGGTCACCATGGTCGGGCTGGATGTGACCTACCAGGCCCGCATCATGACCGCCGACCGCGAGCGGATCCGTGCGCTCGGCTCGACCGTCAGTACGATGGTCGCGGATCTGCTGACCTGGTTCGCCATCGGGTCTGAGCGGCGCTTTGGCTGGGAAGGCGTGCCCGTCCACGACGCGCTGGCCGTGGCGGCAGTGATCCGCCCGGACCTGCTCCAGACCAGGCACGTCAACGTGGTGATGGAGCTGGGCGGCACGTACACGGCCGGCCGCACCGTCTGCGACATCTGGGGGATGACCGACCGGACGCCGAATGCCGACGTGGCGCTCGGGGTCAATCGCGAGGCGTTCGTCGAGCTGCTGATCGAAGGGCTGTCGCGCTACCCCGACTGAGCCACAGGCGAAACGCCCGCTCACCCCTGCCCGCCTCTCCTGTGGACCGGGCGGGGGACAAGCCCCGCGCTACAGTGCTGCGCTTCTTGAGATGGTCCCGTAGGCGCAGGCTGTGGGCGGGCAGGTTCGGGCAGTGACACGCCGTCATCTCATGCAATGCGCGCGCGAAGCCATGTCATGCTGAGTGCAGCGAAGGACCTCACCCGCTGACCGTCAAGCTCGTGTCATCCGCCGACCGTCATCGTGCGCCCCACCCGCTGACCGTCACCGACCGTTGCCGTGTCATCCTGACTGCAGCGACGAGGCGCCGGCCGAGACGCCGCCGCCCACGCCCGTCACCGACCGTTGCCGTGTCATCCTGAATGCAGCGACGAGGCGCCGGCCGAGACGCCGCCACCCACGCCCGTCACCGACCGTTGCCGTGTCATCCTGAATGCAGCGAGCCTGCGAGCGCAATGAAGGATCTCACCCGCTGACCGTCAACCCCGCGTCAGCGCGTGAGGTCCTTCGCTACGCTCAGGATGACAATTGGAACTCGCAGCGTTGCATCCCTGCTGTCGGTTCATGGCGCGCGACAGGCTGCATCCTTCCACGCTCCACGCTCCACGCTCCACGCCCCACGCCCCAGACTATGCCTCGCGGCTGGCTTCCGTGACCGTCGCAAGGATCTGCCCGTGCAGGGCCGGGTTCGCCACCAGGATGCTGCCCGAGTCCACCCGGAACGGGTTGCCCTTGACGTCGGTGATCGCGGCGCCGGCCTCGATGGCGATCAGCGCGCCGGCCGCGACGTCCCAGGCGTTGACGACGTTCTCCCAGTAGCCGTCGAAGCGGCCGGCCGCCACCCAGCAGCAGTCCAGCGCCGCCGACCCGACGCGCCGCACGGCCTGCACCTGCATGCTGACGGCCGAGAACTGGCGCAGCGCTATCGGCATCAGGGCGCGGTCGTACGGGAAGCCGGTCCCGAGCAGCGCCCGCAGCATCGTGTCGGTCTTCGAGACGCGGATCGGCTGGCCGTTGACCGTCGCGCCGCCGCCGGCCGTGGCCTGGAACAGCTCGTCCTGAGACGGATCGTAGACGGCCCCGGCCGCCAGCGTGCCGTCGCGCTCGTACCCGACCGACACCGAGAAGACCCGCAGCCCGTGGGCGAAGTTGGTGGTGCCGTCCAGCGGATCGACGATCCAGCGGTGGCGCGGGTCGTCGCCGCCCACGGAGCCTTCCTCGGCCAGGATCTGGTGGGTCGGGAAGCGCTCCTGGAGCAGCGCGACGATGGCGTGCTCGGCCCGCACGTCGACCTCGGTCACGAGGTCGGTCGCACCCTTGAAGCGGACGGACTGGACCCGCCCGTACGAGTCGCGGAGGATCTGGCCGCCGGCGCGCGCGGCCTCGGCGGCCACCTCGGCGATCTGCGAGAGGGAGGGATCAGACATCACGGCAGGCCCTTCCAGGAGTCAGGAGAAACGCACAGACGGCACATGAGAAAGGCCCGCCGGGTTTCGGCGGGCCCTCGCAGCAACCGTGCGCCTGAACGGAATCGTGAGCTACTTGTTGAAGCGCGCCGAGGCGGCTGCCTTGACGTTCTCCGGGGCCATCAGCACGATCGCGCCCTTGTCGCACGAGGCCTCGCAGAGGTAGCACGAGACGCACGCCTTCGGGTTGGTCAGTTTCGCCACCGAGGCCCACGGCTGGCCGTTCACGTCCTCCAGACTGAGGCAGTCGAACGGGCAGATGTCGATGCAGTACTTGCAGCCCGAGCAGATCTCTTCGGTGACTTCCGGCTTCGGCCACTCGGTGCGGCGGATCTTCACCGCGAGATCGCCGTAGGTGTCGAGGATGGCATCGTAGGGGCAGGCCCGGCCACAGGCGCCACAGTCGATGCAGATCTTCGGGTCGATGAAGTAGAAGGCCTTCTTGACGCCCGTGATGGCCGTGACGGGGCACACCAGCTCGCAGGCGCTACAGCCAACACACTTGTCAGTGATGAAAAATGCCACGGCGAGAGCACCTCGTCGTCAATACACTGGAAAAACGCAAGCGGGGACGTGTTCGAGTATACCACCATCCTGCTGTGGCGTCCCCGTCAGCCGTGGACCAGTGGCGGGCGTTTCTGATGGTGCGGATGCGCGTCCTCGTAGGCGGCGGCTGCGCGGAGCACGTCGGCCTCGCGCCGCCAGCGTCCGACAAGCTGCACCCCGACCGGCAGCCCCGCGTCGGTGAACCCGCACGGCAGCACCAGGGCCGGCAGCCCGGTGATGCTGATCGCGTAGGTCGTCAGCGACGATTCGAGCGGATCGGCGAACTGGTGACCGTCGATGCTGGTGAGCCGGTCGATCTCCTTCGGGAAGGCGGCTGTCTGGGTGGCCGGCAGGATCAGCAGTTGATACGGCTCGAAGAAGGCGCGCACCCGCTCCCAGAGGGCGGAGCGGCGGGCCTCGGCCCGGCCGATGTCGAGCGCGCCGAGCCGCTCGGCCCGCCCGGCGAACTGCTTGAGAAACGGGTTCTCGACCTCGTCCAGGCGAGCCAGCTCTTTCTGGTGGACGGCCCCCGTCCGCATCGCGCGGAGCGGCCCGACGATCTCCAGGGCGTCGTGCAGATCGGGGCTGGCCTGCTCGACCTCGCAGCCGAGGTCGGCGAACTGGCGGGCCGTTCTCTCGATCAGCCGGCGGACGGCGGGATCGACCCGCAGCAGGCCGCCGAGATCGGGCGTCCAGGCGACCCGCCAGCCTTTGATGCCGTCCGGCCCGGCCTCGCAGGCCTGGGCGAGCGGTGCGCCCGGCTCCGAGATCGAGATCGGGACGCGGTCGTCTGGCCCAGCCATGACGGAGAGCATCAGGGCGGCGTCGCGGACGGTGCGGGCCATCGGGCCGTGGACACTGAAAGGGTCGTAGACCCACGGTGAGGGGTACGCGGGGATGCGGCCGGCGCTGACGCGGAACCCGACGACGTTGCAGTAGGAGGCCGGGTTCCGGAGCGAGCCGCCGTGATCGCTGCCCTCGGCCAGCGCGCACATGCCGGTCGCCAGGGCCACCGCCGAGCCGCCGCTGGAGCCGCCAGGGTTAAGCGCGAGGTTCCAGGGGTTGAGGGTGTGACCGAAGACGGGGTTGTGGGTGTTGCTGCCGGCCGCGAACTCGGGGGTGTTGGTCTTGCCGATGATGATGCCGCCGGCCCCCTTGAGCCGCGTGACCAGCAGGGCATCCTGGTCGGGGACGTTGTGTTCGTACAGCTTCGAGCCGTAGGTGGTGCGGATGCCGGCCGTCTCGGTCATGTCCTTGAGGCCGATGGGCAGCCCGTGGAGCGGCCCGAAGTCGTCGCCGCGCAGGACGGCGGCTTCGGCCTCGTCAGCCTGGATCAGGGCCTGCTCGTAGGTGGGCGTGACGACGGCGTTGACGGCAGGATTGTGCGCCTGATACTGATCGTAGGCGGCCTGGACGGCCTCGCGCGGGGAGATCTCGCGGCGGCGGATGCGGGCGGCCAGCTCGACGGCCGGCAGCAAGGCGATCTCAGTCGACGACGTGGGCGGCATCGGCGGGCACCTCCCGGTGATCGGCAGTATGCACCGGGCGGGAAGCACAAGGTTGGCCCCTCACCCCCCTCTCCCGCGCCCGGCCGCCCCGCGTGATAGTTGGGGTGAGGCGGCCCGCCGGCGAATCAGGCGGGCCGCTGCTCCGCTTGCCTCAGGCCGAGGCCGGCGTCGCCACCAGCCCGAGCAGGGCGTCGACCTCGTTCAGGTAGTCGCAGACGCGCCCGCTGACCAGGTCGTCCAGGCTGACGGGGCCGCCGCGCCGCCCGGACTCGATGGGGGCGTAGGCCAGCGCCACGTCGGCGCGGGCCTCCTCGCCGGTGACCTCCGGCTGCGCGCCCGTCAGCGAGCACGTGCCCAGCTCGTAGTACTCCAGGGCCAGGATGCGGCTGTCGGTGTCGTTGAAGTCGAAGCTGTAGGTCCAGACCCGCTCGCCGCCGAACAGCTCGGCCGCCAGCGGCTCCAGCTGGTAGCTCGGCGCGTACTCCAGGATCTGCTCGTCGGCGATGACCGTGCCATCGTCCAGGTGCAGCTTGACCGGGCGGCCGTTGCGGTCGCCGGGGCACTCCAGGGAACCGGTCGCACCGTAGACGTGCCGCGCCTGGTTGCGGAGACCGTGGCCGGCGTGATCCTGGATCCACTGCCCGGACGCGCCGCTCTCGAAGCCGACGTAGGCGTACATGGCGTCCTGGCCGGTCGGCTCGATGGTGTCCGGGTAGTTGGCGGACCAGCGACCGTAGAAGCCGCCAGGGCCGGTCGAGCCGGTGTTGCGGCGGGTCTTCTCGTGCTGCTGCGAGACGCCGAAGACGGTCTTGAACTCGCCCATGTAGTAGCGGAGGATGTCGGCGTTGTGGACGCCCACGTCCAGGGTGATCGACCCGGTGTGCTTCATGTGCCGCCACGGGGTGATCAGGATGTTGTCGCGCCCGCCGATGCTGGTCTCGATCATCAGGCGCGGCGTGCCGATGGCCCCGTCCGTCAGCAGCGCCTTGATCAGCCGGTTGATCGGATCGCGGCGGAAGTTCTCGGCCACCGAGAGCACTCGGCCGGCCTTCCTGGCGGCGTCGATGATCAGATTCGCGCCGCGCATCGTCACGGCGATGGGCTTCTCGCACTGGACGTTCAGCCCCAGCTCCAGGGCGGCCGTCGCCACCTTATGATGGGACTGCGCGTCCGTCGTGACGCTGGCGGCCCCGAGGTCTGGGATCTCGCGGACCATCGTCTCCATATCGTTGAAGACGCGCGGGCGCGTGCCCAGCAGCTCCTGTGCCTCGTCGGCCAGGTACTGGGCGTTCTCGTCGTTCAGGTCGCAGACGGCGACAAGCTCCAGGTTCGCCATCGACGACTTCGAGAGCCGGGTGATGCCGCGCAGGTGCCGGCGGCCCATCCCGCCACACCCGATCAGGGCCAGCTTGACGCGTTCTGTCATCGATATCCTCCCTGGCGGCCATCCGTGGCCGCGCTCCGCTGTTCTGTACCGGCGGTGAAGGGCTCACCAGCAGTGAGGGTGAGCCTTCCCCGGGCTGCAATCACGATCCTGCTGGTTGAGGGCGGGGGCTACCGCTCCTGGTAGCCAAGGCGGCGCGACAGCTCGCGGGCCGCCGCCAGGACTGCCTCGGCCAACTCCTGGAGGCGGATGTCATTCACCCGCATGGCCGGCGCGAGCAGGCTGACGCCCCCGGCCAGCCGCCCATCCAGATTGAAGACGGGCGCGGCGGCGCACCGCACGTCCTCCAGGTTCTCCTCGTCGTCCAGGGCGTACCCGCACTGTGTCACTTCCCACAACTGCGCCTTGAAGCGGTGCGGATCGGTGATCGTCTTCGGCGTGCGGGCCGGCATGCCCCGCGCCAGGATCCGGTCGACCTCTGGCAGCGGCAAGTAGGCGAGCATCGCCTTGCCGGCCGCCGAGCAGTAGGCCGGCCGCCGCGCCCCGATGTAGGTGCGGAGGGCGATGGGGTGCTCGGCCTCGATGCGGTCCACCGTGACGACCTCCCCCTGGTCGAGCATCACCAGGTGGACGGTCTCATGGGTCTCCGCGCTGAGCGTCTCCAGCACCGGCATGCCGACGTCGCGAAACGAGAGGCCGGCCATCGTCGAGGAGGCCAGCCCGAGCACCTTGAGGCCCACCCGGTAGCGGTCGCTGTTGGCGATCTGCTCGGCGTAGCCGCGCCGGGCGAGCGTCTGCAGAAAGCGGTGGACGGTGGTGCGATGCAGCCCCAGGCGGCGGCCAAGCTCGGCGGTCGTCGCGCCCTGCCGCCCGATGTCGGCCAGCCCTTCGAGGACAGTCAGCCCCTTGTCAAAGGTGCGGAGCGGCGCTTCGTCGAGATCGGCGGCGGAGGCGCGCGGCGAAGAGGTCATGCATGGTCCTGGCACGAAATACGGCGGCGGGCGGCCGATGCAACGCCCGAACACGGGCGCCCACTGGCGCGATTTGGTGCGGATACTGCACAGGCACGGTAGCATCCGCACCGGAAGCCCGTCAACCTGCCCGATAGTTGGACACGGCGTGCACCCCGCTGCCCCGAGATGCGTGCGGGATGCTGGCGAGCCTCGCCTCGTAGGGGCCGCCCTCCCCGCGGCTCGGCCCCCTGTGAGCACGTCACCCCAAGAGAGGGGGCGCTGATTCGTATCAGCACGGACATTCGTTGCGCGAAAGCCTCCGCCACTCGCCTTGACGCCTGCCTGTGCGGATGTTACCGTGTCCGTGCAGCATCCGCACGCCGAGGCGCTGTGCGTGAGGGCCATCGGGCCACGACGGGGAGGCCGTAGACGCCGCCGGAGAGGCCTGGCGGCGTGCGGGCAAAAGGTTTTGGCTGCTGGTGCGTCCGCGCACACGATCTGCGGTGCGCGTCTGCGTCTGCGCACAGCAGTTGGGTGGTTCCTGGGTCGTACCGGGGCATCCGCTCACGTCGTTGGGGCGGATGCCGATCTCCAGGGAAGGGGAATCGTGATGGGTCAAGGGATGGATCAGCGGGAACAGCCACGGACATGGTCGCGCCGGACACTCTTGAAGCTCGGGGCTGGCGGAGCCGGCGCGCTGGTGCTGGCCGCCTGTGGGCAGTCCGCCTCCGCGCCGGCCAGCGGCCCGGCGCCCAGCAAGCCGGCCGAGTCGAAGCCGGCCGAGACCAAGCCGGCCGAGACCAAGCCGGCCGGTGCGGCCCCCGCTGCGCCGGCCGCCGCCCAGGCTGCCAAGCCGGCCGCCGGGGCCTTGACCTCGGACAACATCACCCTGACGTTCATGCACCATGTCGCGGGGGACAAGGAGCAGGCCGCGTACGATCAGATCTACGAGGCCTGGAACAAGAAGTACGCCAACATCAAGATGGAGTCGATGGTCGTCGCGGACCAGGACCGGCTGCCGAAGGCCCAGGCGATGGTCGCGGCGGACCAGGCCCCGGACATGTGGCGGCACGGCAGCAACACGATCCGGCTCTGGGCCTATCAGGGGCATCTGCTGGACCTGACGGACATGCTGCCGGCCGACTACGGCAAGAACTTCCTGCCGGCCCTGGCGGCCTACTGCCAGTTCAAGGGGCGGTTCTTCGGCCTGCCGCACACCACCGACACCTCGGCCCTGTTCTACCGGGTGGACGCCCTCGACGCCATCGGCGTGAAGCCGCCCACCGAGCTGAAGGACTCCTGGACGTTCCAGCAGTTCGGGGAGATCAACGAGAAGCTGTTGGCCGCCAAGCAGCAGCAGTACGCCTTCACCCACAACCAGGGCTACAGCGGGCGCTGGATGCCGAGCTTCCTCTACAGCACGGGCGGCAAGCTGGTGAACGACGACTTCACCAAGATTGCGATCAACAACCCGGAGGGCATCGCCGCCCTCAAGTTCCTGAAGGACTGGACCGAGAAGAAGTGGGCGCCGCCGGCGATCTGGACCACCAAGGTGCCGAACGAGGAGTGCGACCAGTTCATCCGGGGCACCGCCTCGATGGCGATCCTCGGCCAGTGGAACATCAACTACCTGGACTCGAACATCAAGGACAAGTTCAAGTGGGGGGTGACGTTCATCCCCAAGGACAAGACCCAGACGACCTCGCTGGGCGGCACGCCGATTGTGGCCTGGAAGAAGACGAAGTATCCGAAAGAGGCGGCGGCGTTCTTCGAGTTCTTCACGTCGGTGGAGATGCTCAAGCTGTTTGACGAGACGGCGAACTTCATGCCGGTCCGCTCGGACATGATGGCCGGCCAGCAGATGAAGTTCCAGGTCCGTGACGACCTGATGCAGACGTTCCACAAGCAGATCCAGACGATGCCGCCGGCCTACGCCGGCTACGTGGCGCGGTCCTACTCGGCGGGCGTCACCCCGATCGTCCTCGAAGAGACCTCGAAGATGATGCTGGAGAACCAGTCGCCGGAGGACACGGCGAAGCGGCTGGAGGAGCGCGGCAACCAGTACATCCAGGAGAACCCGGACGTCGAGTCGAGGTAACCGATGGCGACCCAGAGCATGGCGCTGCCGCGCGCGCGACGTCGCGTGCGGCAGCGCGACATCGTGCCCTACCTGTTCATCCTCCCGAACCTGCTGCTGTTCATGGTGTTCGTCTTCGGCCCGATGCTCTTCTCCTTCGGGATGAGCTTCACGCGCTGGGACGGCCTGGGCACGCCCGAGCCCAACGGCGTCCGCAACTACCTGAACCTGCTGCGCGACGACCTGTTCATGACCTCGGTGCGGAACACGGTGGTCTACAGCCTGGGGACGGTGCTGCCGTTGCTGGCGTTTTCGCTTGGGCTGGCGCTGGTGCTGGACTCGCCGTTGCGGGGGCGCACGTTCTTCCGCGCGATGATCTACCTGCCGGTCGTGATCTCCTGGGTGGCCGGCGCGCTGGTCTGGCGGCTGATGTTCATCCACCCGGACGGGATCATCAACTCGTTCCTGACCGACTTCGGGCTGCCGGCTCAGCTCTGGACGAGCGATCCGGTCCTGGCGCTGCCGGCCATCGTCTTCATGTCGCTCTGGAAGAACCTCGGCTTCTACACCGTGATCTTCCTGGCCGGCCTCCAGACGATCCCGATCACGGTGTACGAGGCCGGCAAGATCGACGGCGCGAATCGCTGGCAGCTGTTCTGGTCGATCACGCTGCCGCTGCTGCGCCCGACGACCCTCTTCGCGCTGGTGATCGGCATCATCGGCTCGTTCGAGGTGTTCGTGCCGGTCTACCTGATGACGAACGGTGGCCCCGGCTACTCCTCGATGGTCATGGTGATGGCGATCTACCGCGCCGCGTTCCAGCAGTACCAGATGGGGTACGCCTCGGCGATGGCGGTGATCCTGTTCCTGGCGATCTTCGCGATCTCCTGGCTGCAGTTCAAGTTCTTCGGGCGTGAGGTGGAGTACTGATGGCTGCCGATCAGACCTCCGCCACGACGCTCGACGCCGAGCTGCCGCGTGACGCTCGCGCCTACGACACCCCTGGCAAGAGCGTGGCCGCCGCCAGTGCGCTCCAGACCGCCGCGCTGTACGCCATCCTGGTCGTCGTCGCGATCCTGATGTTCTTCCCGTTCATCTGGATGATCGCGACGGCGCTCCGGCCGCAGGGGTACGAGTCCGATCTCTCGGTCATCCCGCGTCCGTACCTGGCGTTCGAGAACTTTTACCGCGCCTGGACCTACCCTCGGACGCAGTTCGCGCAGTACACCATCAACAGCTTCGTCATCGCGACGGTCTCGACGCTCCTGGCCGTGGTGCTGAACGGGCTGGCCGGCTTCGCCTTTGCCAAGTACGAGTTCCGTGGCAAGACGGTGCTGTTCTACGCGGTGCTGGCGACCATGATGGTGCCGTTCCAGATCACGATGATCCCGATCTACGTGACCATCGCCAAGCTCGGGCTGATCAACAGCTACTGGGGGGTGATCCTGCCGAGCACGGCCAGCGCGTTCGGGATCTTCCTGATCCGCCAGTTCATGCAGAGCATCCCGGATGAGCTGCTGGATGCCGCGCGGATCGACGGCGCCTCCGAGCTGGGCATCTTCGTGCGGATCGTGGTGCCGCTCTCGGGGCCGGCGCTGGCGGTCCTGGCGATCTTCACGTTCATGTGGCGGTGGAACGACTACCTGCTGCCGCTGCTGGTGATGAACCGTCAGGCGATGTACACCCTCCCGATCGGCGTCACCAACTTCATCAGCGAGTACCGGGCCGAGTGGAGTCTGGTGATGGCGGCGTCGCTGATCTCGATTGTGCCGACGGTGGCGCTGTTCCTGTTCTTCCAGCGGTACTTCGTACGCGGCATTGCGATGACCGGCATGAAGTAGCCGGTCTGAAGGGGTTACTGTCATGGCGACCACGAGCCGCACCCTGTTGCAGAACTACGTCGGCGGCCAGTGGGTCAACGCATCCGCCGCCGAGACCCGCGAGGTTCGCAACCCGGCCACCGACGAGGTATTGGCCGAGGTGCCACTGAGCAGCGCTGCCGACGTGGACGCGGCGGTCCGGGCGGCGCTGACAGCCTACCCCGGCTGGCGCTCGACGCCGCCCCAGGAGCGGGCGCGCCCGTTCTTCCGGCTGCGCCAGTTGCTGGAGGACGAGCGCGAGTCCCTGGCGCGGATGATCGTCACGGAAATGGGCAAGACGCTGGACGACGCGCGGGGGGAGGTCCAGCGGGGCATCGAGAACGTCGAGACGGCCTGCGGCACGCCGAGCCTGATGATGGGCTACGGTCTGGAGGACGGCGCGGCGCGGGGCATCGACGAGGAGGTGGTCTACCAGCCGCTGGGGGTGTTCGCGGGGATCACGCCGTTCAACTTCCCGTTCATGATCGCGTTCTGGTTCTGGCCGTACGCGGTGGCGACGGGCAACACGTTCATCCTCAAGCCGTCGGAGCAGGATCCGATGGTGCAGCGGCGGGTGTTCGAGCTGATCGAGCAGGCGGGCTTCCCACCGGGGGTGATGAACCTGGTGAACGGCGCGCACGACGCCGTCAACGCGCTGCTCGACCACCCGAAGATCAAGGGGATCTCGTTCGTCGGGGCCACGAAGACGGCCCAGTACGTCTATGCGCGGGCGGCGGCGGCCGGCAAGCGGGTCCAGGCGAGCGGCGGCGCGAAGAACGCCATCGTGGTGATGCCGGACGCGGACCTGGACGCCTACCTGCCGACGATCATGAACTCGGCGTTCGGGGCGGCGGGGCAGCGCTGTCTGGCGAACTCGCTGGTGCTGCCGGTTGGGTCGGCGCACGCGGCGGCGCGCGAGCAGATCCGGAGCGCGGCCCAGGGGTTGCGGCTGGGCAACGGCCTGGATGCGGGCGTGGACATGGGGCCGGTGGTGTCGGCGGCGGCGCGGGATCGGCTGTTCGGCGCGATCGCACGGGCGGTCGATGAGGGCGCCGATCCGGTGCTGGACGGTCGGACGGCGCACGTCCCGGAGTATCCGAAGGGCTACTTTGTGGGCCCGACGGTCCTGGACAACGTCCGCAAGGACTCGGCCACCTACCGCGAGGAGCTGTTCGGGCCGGTGTTGGGGATGTCGGCGGTCGGCAGCCTGGACGAGGCGATTGCCCAGATCAACGCGGCGGAATACGGCAACGCGGCCTCGATCTTCACGGAGAGCGGCGCGGCGGCCCGCCAGTTCCGCTACGAAGTGGAGACGGGCAACATCGGGATCAATGTGGGCGTGGCCGCTCCCGTGGCGATGTTCCCATTCAGCGGCGCGAAGCAGTCGTTCCTGGGGGTGTTGCACCCACAGGGCCGCGACGCGATCCGCTTCTTCACCGAGAGCAAGGTGGTGATCTCGCGGTGGGGTCGCGGCGACCGTGGTCCGGTGAGCGGCGTCGGCCGCTGATTCTCCGTCACCGTCATCCCGAGCGGAGTGACCCTGCACCCGAACCAGGGCGATTGCCTGTTGATGTCGTCGTGCCGCCGCGTCGGGGCTTGAAAGCCCCGCCTACCATCCTGCAGTCGCTGCGCGACGCCCCGGTCTCGCCGGACGACGCTGTTCCCGGCGTCCGTCGCGCAGCGACTGAATGCGTGTAGGCGGGGGTTTCAACCCCCGACTGCGCGTCTCGTCGCGCTTCGGGAACACCAGCGAACATGCAATCGCCCTGGCACCCGAACCTGTCATCCCGAGCGGAGTGAGCGTGCGAACGCAGTCGAGGGATCTTCCCCTTGGTGGTTACACGAGGAAGATCCCTCTCCGCTCGTTCCTCGCCGCGGTCGGGATGACGAGCGGGCGCGCGGTCCTGCTACGGTCGGGTGACGGTCCCCTCATGTCCGGTGCGGTGGACTACTCGACGATCAGGCCGGGGCCGGATCTCAGGCGGGATTCGGCCTCCGCGCCGATCTGCGCCAGCAGGTCGGCAGCCGGAGCCACCGACTCGATCAGCCCGGCGGCATCGCCGACGATCGCGGCCGCCGGCGATGCCTCCCATCGGGGCCAGCACGATCGGGTAGGTCAGGCCAAAGGCGTCAGTCAGCGCGGTGTGAATGGCCATCGTGCCCCATGATGCGGTGCGCTCCGCCGCGGCCAGGGCGATGTGGCAGCCCGGACCGTGGTGGGAGCATACGGCACCGGCCCGCCGGCGTCGCATGCTCGCTATACTCCGCGAAGCCTGAGGAGCATCGTTCACCCATGACGCTTGATGTCGCCGCCCTCCGCGCGCAGTTCCCCTCCCTGGCATCCGGCATCGCCCACTTCGACGGTCCCGGCGGCACCCAGACGCCCGCCGTCGTCGGGCAGGCCATCGCCGAGACGCTGTGCGGCCCGCTCTCCAACCGAGGCACCGTCGGCCTCTCCGAGCGTAACGCCGACGACGCCGTCAACGCCTTCCGCGCGGCCTACAGCGACCTCCTCAACGTGCCGCCCGCCGGCATCGTTTACGGGCGCAGCGCCACCCAGATCACCTACGACTTCTCCCGGCACCTCGCGAAGGCGTGGGAGCCGGGCGACGAGGTCGTCGTCAGCCAGCTCGACCACGATGCCAATGTCCGCCCGTGGATCCAGGCCGCCGAGCACGTCGGCGCGACAGTCCGCTGGCTCACCGTCGACGCCGCCACCGCCGACTTCGACCTCAGCGCCCTGGACGAGATCGTCAATCCGCGCACCCGGCTCGTCGCCGTGACCGCCGCGTCCAACCTGATCGGCACACGGCCGGCCGTCGGCCGGATCGCTGCGCGCGCCCACGCGGTCGGCGCGCTCGTCTACGTGGACGGCGTCCACTACACCCCGCACGCCAGCGTGGATGCGGGGGCGCTCGGGGCGGACTTCTACGTCTGCTCGCCGTACAAGTTCTTCGGGCCGCACTGCGCCGTGCTGGCCGCCGATCCCGCGCTGCTCGAAACCATCCTGCCCGACAAGCTGCTGCCCTCCACCAACGTCGTCCCCGAGCGGTTCGAGTTCGGCACCCTCCCCTACGAGATCATGGCCGGCGCGACGGCGGCAGTCGACTTCATCGCCAGTCTCGCGCCGCCAACGGACGGCGCCCGGCGGGACCGCCGGGCGTGGCTTGTCGCCGCCAACCACGAGATCGACGCCCACGAGACGCGGCTGCTCCACTCGGTCGAGGATGCGCTGCTCACCTGGGAGGATCGCGTCACCCTGCACTCGAAGGCGCAGGATCGCACGCCGACCCTGTTCGCGACCTTCCGCGACCGGCGCAGCGAGGACGCCTCTACCTTCCTGGCCGAGCGCAACATCCTGGCTCCGGCCGGCTCGTTCTACGCCTACGAGCCGTTCGTGCAGCTGGGTGTGGCGGACAGCGGCGGCCTGCGTATCGGCCTGGCGCCCTACAACGACGACCACGAGATCGAGCGGCTGGTGACAGCCCTCGGCGACTTCCTGAACGCCTGAGACGGCCACTGAGCCGGCCACATCTGATCCGCTCGCGCCCGCTATCATCGGGCCATTCCCCACGCCACCGGGCGCTGGCAGACCGCACGCGACAGCGTCCAGGCTGGGCCAGCCTCTTCGCGAAGCAGGGCTTCTACCGCGCCGCTGTACACCGACAGCCGCTGTACGCCGACAAGGTCAGTTCCTACCGTCAGCCATCGTTCGGCTACGGCTACGCCGAGGCCGGCAGCGCCAATCCCCGACGGCTCGTTTCGCGGCGTCGAGGGAACACCGACGCGCAGGCAATCGTTCAGGTCACCTCACCGAGTGGCCGCCGACAGTCGTGACGCTCGCCGGCGGATGGCCCATTCGGCCACGACGACGTTGATCGCCCAGCCCGCGCCCATCAGGAGCGCGCGGCTCAACGCACCGGGCGGGCCGGCGACCATCTCGCCGGCCAGCAGGGTGAGCACCTGCGTGCCCGCGCCCAGCCCGATGGCGTAGCCGCGCATCATCCAGGCACGATGGCGACGGACATCCCCGCGCCGGATCGCGGTGAAGGCGCGGACGATGGCGACGGCCATGAGTGAGCCGAACAGCAGCCGGAACCCGTACAGGAGCGGGCCATCCAGCACCGGAAGCTGATAGAAGTGCGCCATCCAGAGTCCCGACAGGGCGGCGGCGAGCCCGGAGACGACCACGAGCCTGCCGACGCGGCGGTGCCAGCCGGGCCAGCGCTGGCGGAAGCGGGGCGCGAACTGGAACGCGCCCAGGACGGCAAACACGCTCGCGCTCACGATGTGGAGCACCACCGGCAGCGGTGACGCGAAGAAGCGCGCATTGGCCGGTGTGATAGTCGCGCCTGCCGCAAGCTCGGACAGGCGGACGCCGCCAGCGATGAGCGGGATGGCGCTGAGCAGGAGCAGCCCGAGCATGAGCCACCCTGCCGAAGCCGGGTGGGCTGGCATTGTCGTCGTTCGAGATGAGACGTTCCCTGCCCCGTCAGGCCGGGGTGCGTGGGACGCCTGGCCAGCAGCGGAATCGGTCGCACGCACGTTCGGCTCCTTGGATGGGGTCAGATCAGGGCGCCTTCGCTGCTTCACCAGGACGACGCGGCCCTCGCTGGGGCACACGCCCACCGTAACCGCCCCAGCCTACCACGAGTCTGGACGTAACGGCGCGCCGCCCCGGTGAAGCAGCGATGACGGCCGACCGTCCGGTGATTCGGCTGGCTCCAGGGCGATTGCACGTTCGTTGATGTTCCCGCAACGCCATGCAACGCGCAGTGGGGGGTTGAAACCCCCGCCTACACTCACGCCGTCGCTGCGCGACGGACGCCGGGAGCAGCGGCAACAGGTGAGCCTGGAGCGTCGCGAAGCGACTGCAGGATGGTAGGCGGGGCTTTCAAGCCCCGACGGCGCTGCGCGACCCGCTCAACGTGCAATCGCCCTGCGGCTGGCTCCAGGTGCGGGCGTGGCTGGACCGATGGCTCGGTATACTCCCGCCACGCCCCACGCCCCACGCCCCACGCCCCACGCCCCACGCCCCACGCCCCACGCCCCCGTTCGAGCGGCGCCCCTCGCGAGTGAGAATTCGCGGCCTCAGCGACTCGGGACCTGCTACAGCATGTCACCACACGACGCTCGTGAAACCACCCGTCAGACACTCCTCGACTCGTTGGCCGACCGAATCGCCAGTATTCGGCGGCCACATCCGGTCCGCGTCGCGATTGACGGGGTTGATGCCGCGGGCAAGACCACACTGGCCGACGAGCTGGCCGAGGTGATCGGGTCGCGAGGACGGTCGGTCGTACGGGCATCAATCGATGGGTTCCATCGCCCTCGCGCCGAGCGCCAGCAGCGTGGCCCACTCTCGCCGGAGGGCTACTATCACGACTCCTTCGACTACTCCGCGCTGCAGGAGACTCTTCTCCTACCGTTGGGGCCGAGAGGCAGTCGTCGCTACCGCCGGGCGGTGTTCGACTCCCGAGCCGACAGGTCTGTTGAGATGCCCACCGAGATCGCAGATCCTGACGCGGTGCTCCTGTTCGACGGCGTGTTCTTGCTGCGACCGGAGCTGGTGAGCTTCTGGGATCTTCGGGTCTTTGTAGACGTGGATTTCTCCGTAGCGTACAACCGTGCCATGCTTCGCGATCTGGAGCTCTTCGGGACCGCTGCCGCCGTCCATGACCGCTACACACGGCGGTATATCCCTGGGCAGCGCCTGTACCTGGCAGCGGCTCAGCCACGAGAGCGCGCCGATATCGTCGTGACGAACGACGATTCGGCACACCCGGTTCTCATCGTTCGTCGGACTGACTCGATCTCCGACTCGGGATCGGTATGCTGATGGCGCGCTCCGAGCCGCGCGCTGTCATCTGGGACGTTGACGGCACGCTGGTCGATTCGCTCGAATGTCACTGGCAGGCTTGGTGTGAGGCGCTGGCTCATCGCGACTATGTGCTGAGTCGGGAGCGCTTCGAGTCTATCATCGGCCAGAAGATGGACACGGCGCTCCGCAGCCTGCTCGGTCCCGACCTCACGCCGGAGGAGATTCGGCGGCTCGAAGACATCAAGGAGACGAGGTGTCGGGACCTCATGCGGGCCGGAGGCATCGCGCTCCTCCCCGGCGTGACGGAGTGGCTTGACCGGCTCCGGGACGACGGCTGGCGTCAGGGCGTGGCCTCGTCGGCACCAGGGCTGAACCTCACGGTGATGCTCGGCGCCCACCGGCTCGAACGGTATTTCGGGGCCATCGTCTGCGCGGAGGACGTTGCCAGGGGAAAGCCTGACCCGGAACCGTTCGTGACGGCCGCCGAGCGGCTTGGGGTCGACGCACGCCGCTGCATCGTCGTCGAGGACGCGGCTCCCGGTATCGAGGGGGCACGCCGCGCCGGCATGCGCACGATTGGTGTCGGGCCGGGGTACGCCGCGCTCCGCGCCGACGTGACTGTGCCAACGCTCGCTGACTTGCCCGAGGGTGTCTTCGGTTCGCTGCTGGGCGCGTGACGTTTCCAGCACGCGGTGCTGGAGGTCCAGCGGGACGAGGGCTGGCTATACTCCCGCCACGATCCACGATCCACGATCCACGATCCACGATCCACGATCCACGACCCAGGCCGCGTAGCGAGGAGGCTCGGCATGCCCCTGGACGACAAGCAGACCAAGATTGTGCTCGACGAACGCGATCTGCCGACCCACTGGTACAATATCGTCCCGGACCTGTCCAGCCCGCCGGCCCCAGCCCTGCACCCGGGCACCGGACAGCCGCTCGGCCCGGCCGATCTGGCTCCCCTGTTCCCGATGGGGATCATCATGCAGGAGGTCTCGCAGGAGCCCCGCATCGAGATCCCCGACGAGGTCCGGGACATCTACCGGCTCTGGCGGCCCTCGCCGCTGTTCCGCGCCCGCCGGCTGGAGAAGGCGCTCGATACCCCTGCCCACATCTACTACAAGTACGAGGGCGTCTCGCCCTCAGGCTCGCACAAGACCAACACGGCCGTCGCCCAGGCCTACTACAACAAGCAAGAGGGCATCAAACGGCTGACCACCGAGACCGGGGCCGGCCAGTGGGGCACGGCCATCGCCCTGGCCGCCACCATGTTCGACCTCGAGTGCACGGTGTACATGGTCAAGGCGTCCTACTACCAGAAGCCGTATCGGAAGTCGTTGATCCAGGCGTACGGCGCGACCATCTACGCCAGCCCGTCAGAGCAGACCAACGCCGGCCGCAAGGTGCTGGAGGAAGCGCCCGACTCGCCAGGATCGCTCGGCATCGCCATCTCGGAGGCCGTCGAGGACGCCGCCACCCACGACGATGCCCACTACTCGCTCGGCAGCGTCCTGAACCACGTGCTGCTGCATCAGACGGTCGTCGGGCAGGAGAGCATGAAGCAGATGGAGCTGGCCGGCGAGTACCCGGACGTGGTCATCGGGTGCGTCGGCGGCGGCTCCAACTTCGCCGGGATCTCGTTCCCGTTCGTGGGGGAGCGGCTCAAGCACGGCAAGAAGACGCGCTTCGTCGCCGCCGAGCCGCTGGCCTGCCCGACCCTCACCAAGGGCGTCTACACCTACGACCTGGGCGACACCGTCGGGCTGACGCCGCTGGTCAAGATGCACACGCTCGGGCACACGTTCGTGCCGCCGTCGATCCACGCGGGCGGCCTGCGCTACCACGGCGACGCGCCCCTGGTCTGCCAGCTGGTGGACGAGGGGGTCATCGAGGCCGTCGCGCACGCCCAGACGAAGGTATTCGACGCCGCCGTGCAGTTCGCGCGGACCGAGGGGATCATGCCGGCCCCCGAGTCGGCCCACGCGATCCGCTCGGCCATCGACGAGGCGCTGGCTGCGAAGGAGGCCGGCGAGCCGCGCGTGATCCTCTTCCTGCTCTCCGGGCACGGCCACTTCGACATGGCCGCCTACGACGCCTACTTCTCGGGCCAGCTCGAAGACTACGAGTACCCGGAAGCGGCCATCCAGGAGGCGCTGGCGCATCTGCCCCAGGTGGCGGGCCGCTGACCGGCGGCCCGCCCCGCGCTGAGGCCAACACGCTGCCTCAGGGCCATCGCCTGTTCGTTGGTGTTCCCAGAACGTGGCAATACGGGCAGTCGGGGGTTGAAACCCCCGACGACCCTGCACGACGCGCTCAACATGCGATTGCCCTGCGCGCTTTGCAAGCGGCGGCGGGGGGTGAAGGGTATCCCGTCAGCGGGCGGCGACGGTCGCGAACGCCTCCTTGAAGAAGCCGAAGTGCCCGACGCCCAGCCGCACGATCTTGTCGTCGTAGGGGTGCGCCGCGCCCGGCACGATGGTGTACTCGTGCGCGATGCCCAGCTCCAGCAGCAGATCGTGGAAGCGGTCGTTGCGCTCCAGCAGCGAGTCCTGGTCCCCGCAGAAGCTCCGCACCAGCATCCGCCCCCGGATCCGGTCCGCGTTCTGCCGCACCAGCGTGGAGGGATCGTCGGCGTGGAACCGCGCGGCGTCCCCGCCCCAGACCGTCTGCAACACCCGCGACCGTCGCACGTCGTCTGACGGCCGGGCCACGGTGAAGTCGATCAGCGCGCCGGCCGAGATCGAGACCGTCCCGAACAGGTCCGGATACTTGAACCCGAGGTGGGCCGCGCCGAAGCCGCCCATCGACTGCCCTTCGATGGCCCGCCCCTCGCGACCGGCGATCGTGCGGTAGGTCGCGTCGATGTGCGGGATCAGCTCCTCGACGATGACCGTCTCAATCGGCCACTGCCCGCCGGGCCAGTCGCAGTAGAACCCGGCCGGGCCGCCGTTCGGCAGCACCGCGATGGCCGCCGGCGCGATGCCAGCGCGGATCGCCTCGTCCAGCATCCGCACGAACGTGCCGCCGCGCCGTGGGTCGCCGCCCATCCCGTGCAGCCAGTAGATGACGGGGTAGCGGGTGCTGGCGTCGGCGTCGTAGGCGGGCGGCAGGTACAGCGAGTAGCCGACTGGCCCGCCGGCGGCCCGGCTCTCGAACGTCTGGAATGTCGCCAGCGGCGGCGTGGCGTCGGGGTTGACCCACGCGCGCGAGGCGACGGTCACCAGCTGCGGCGCCGTCGGCGTGGCACGGGGCGTCGCGTCGGCCGGCGCGGGCAGCGGGGCCGGCCCGAGATGCCGGTCGAAGAACGCCTCGACGCGGCTCACCACGGCCGGGTGCTCGAAGGCTGGGCCGCCGTGCCCCGCCCCGAGCACCGTGTGGAAGATAGCGTCCCCCGAGCCTGTCGCCTGGTACATCTGCTGGCTCTGCTCGAAGGGGACGGTCATGTCCTCCGCACCGTGGAAGATCAAGAAGGGCGGCTCCGTGCCGTTCGGGTAGCTGACCGGGCTGGCCGAGCGCGCCCGCTCAGGGTGCTCGCTGACGACGCCGCCGAGCAGCTGCCCCTCGGGCGAGTCGGCGTCGTCGTGGTCGAGCGCGCTGGCCTGCCCGACCATCCCCAGCAGGTCGGATGGCCCATAGAAGTCGCAGACGGCCTGCACGCGGCTGGAGTGCTCGGCCCAGCCGCCGTTGCCCTCAAGCTCGGGCCGATCCGGCGCCACGCCGAGCATCGCCACCAGGTGCCCGCCGGCCGATGCGCCCCACGCCCCGATGCGCTCGGGATCGATGCCCAGCTCGTCGGCGTGCGCCCGCAGGTAGCGGACGGCCGCCTTGCAGTCCTCGATCTGGGCCGGCCAGACTGCCTCGCCGCTCAGCCGATACTCGATGCTGACACAGACGTAGCCGCGCCGCGCGAACGGGAACAGCTTCGGGATGCCGCTGTCCTTGCTGCCGTGGCGGAACGCGCCGCCGTGGACCCAGAGCAGGGCTGGCGCGCGGCCGGCCGGCGGCGGGGTGGCGCGGAGCAGGTGCATGATCAGGGGGCGGCCCCCACCAGAGCCGTACGCGACGGTCGAGATCACGACATCGGACATGGGGCGGTCCCCTCCTCACGCGGCAGGCGTGCGTTGCTGTCCGTCCATGATAGTGCGCGCTCCGCCACGGAGCATGGTGAGCGCCCCGGCGTCGCGGCAAAGGCCCCTCACCCCCGCCCCCCGCTCCTGCACGCGGGAGACGATGTCTGTGAAGCCGATATGTGCGCCGCGCAGCGGGGCGGGGGGTCGTCCACGGCGTCCGGACGACCCCCGGCCTCCAGAGCTACGCCGCGCGCCGCCGGCCGGCAGCCCGCTGCTGGCCCGTCTGTCGCTCGCGCTGGCCCGACTGGCGCTCACCCTGGCCGCCCACCTGGCGCGGCTCGGCGGACTGATCGAGCTGGAACTGGGCCACCAGATCCCGCAGCCCCTCGGCGGTCGATGCCAGCTCCTCGGCCTGGGCGTTCATCTCCTCCACCTGGGCCGACATCTGCTCGGCGGACGCCGATACCTCCTCGGTGGCGGCGCTGTTCGACTCCGACACGCTGGCAATCGCGTCGATCGCCGCGTTGACCTGCCCGGCCTGGGCGGCCATCTGCTCGGTCGCTGCCGAGTTCTCCTCGACCACCGCGCTGATGCTGCCCATCGAGTCGACCACCCCCCGCGCGCCGCCGGCCATCTCCTGCGCCGCCGAGGCGATCTGCGTCACCTGGCTGACCGTCGTGTCCACCGCCCGCAGGATCTCCGCCAGCGAGGAGCCGGCCTCGTCGGCCCGCGCGGAGCCCTGCTCGACACGCACCGACCCCTGCTCCATCGCGTCCACGGCCTCGCGGGTGCGCGCCTGCACCTCACGGATCAGCTCCGAGATGGCCCGCGTCTCGCGCTGGGAGCGCTCGGCCAGCTTGCGGACCTCGTCAGCCACCACCGCGAACCCCTTGCCGTGCTCGCCGGCCCGAGCCGCCTCGATGGCCGCGTTCAGGGCCAGGAGATTGGTCTGCTCGGCGATGTCGTCGATGGTCTCGACCACCGCCCCGATCTTCTCGCCCAGCCGGCCGAGGTCGCCAACGCGTGCCGCGGCCGCCGCCACGACCGTCCGGATCTCAGACATGCCGTCCACCGTCTGGCGCACGGCGCGCGCCCCGTGCTCGGCCACGTCCTTCATCTCGGCCGAGGCCTCGGCGACGTCACGCGCACGCTCTGCGACCTGCTCCACTCCGGCCGCCATCTGCATGGTGGTCGTGGAGACGGCCTGGAC
Source organism: Chloroflexota bacterium (assembly GCA_020850535.1). Lineage (NCBI taxonomy): Bacteria > Bacillati > Chloroflexota > Chloroflexota bacterium. Next base: position 67,175 of record JADZEM010000135.1, on the reverse strand, counting down.
CTGTTGTGCCTGCTCGCCGGCCCCCCTGGCTATGCCGTCGATGGCCTGCCCGAGCTGCGTCACGGCCTCAGCCGACGCCTGGGCCGACTGGCTGGCCTCGCCCGAGCCGGCCGCCACCTGCTGGATCGCCTGGGTCACCTGCTGGACCGCGCCCGTCGTCTGCGCGGCGGCCTGCCCGAGCTGCCCGGACGTGGCCGCGACGGTATCCGAGGCCTCCTGAACCTGGCGCAGCAGGTGCTGCAGCCCCACCCGGGCCTGCTCGTAGCTGTCCACGGTCGCGATGACCTTGTCGCGCATCAGGTTGGTGATCCGCGCGGTCTCGCCGATCTCGTCGGAGCCGTAGCGGACAATCGCCGGCGTCAACGGAACCACTTTGACGGTCAGGTCGTTGTGCGCCAGCGCTTCGAGGGCACGCGAAAGCTCGCTTGCACAGCGCTCCGTGAGCGAGGTCAGCGTGGTCTGCACGTCGCGGACCCCGCGCACGATGCCCCGCGAGACGATGGCTGCCATGCCCGCGCCGAGCGCGACGGCCAGCGTCGAAATCCCCAGCAGCAGCCAGATCGAGGTTGACGCCGTCGCCCGGGTGTCGGCGTTCATCGCCGCGCCAACGTGCTGCTGCACCCTGGTCAGGTCCGTCAGGCTGTTGAGCGACTCGGTGAACAGCCGCCCGGCCTCCCCGACACGCAAGGCGTTCGCCTCGTCGCGCTTGCCCTGGTCGGACAGGTCGAGCACACGTCCGCGCGTCTGCACGTAGGCCGGGAAACTCCGCTGCCAGGCCGCCAGGTCTTCGACCTCCGCCGTCACCAGCTCGGTGGCGGCGTACTCGCGCATGCGGTCCTCAATGGTCCGGATCCACTTCGCATCGTCGGCACGGATCTTCTGGCGGCCGGCAGCATCCGCGAGATCGTAGCCGAGCGCCCCGAGGCGCAGCTCGTACAGTGCCATCTGCACATCCGAGAGTTGCAGGACGGGGACCAGCCGGTCGTCGTAGAGCGACGAGAAGTCACTGGCGAAACGAGTCGTGTTGCGATAGCCGACGAAAGCGACGAGTCCCAGCAAGACCAGAACCGTGCCAAATCCAGCGTACAGCTTGCCGCGAATCCCAAGTTGCACTCGACCCTCCCTCGATCAAGAGCGCCTGGAGCCGAGCGGGCATCGTCCTCGACGCACGCGCTCGGGGAAGCGGCCTCCGAGTCCGTTCGCTCTCCTTTCGAGCGTCTGGTAACCGCTTCCACATGAAGACATCGGAATCACACACGCAAAAGTGACGGGACATGCAGCGCGGCGATGTTCTCTCAGCGATTTCGCACCGCGATTCCACTAGGCGTTCGCCTGGATCCTGTCAGCTCGCGCGAGTCCACGCCGGCGCTGACTGGGGGAGACGGGCGCCAGCGGGCGGGAGGGCGTCGCCCTCCCGTCCGCTGACGCCCTCCGCGAGCTGGAACCGCGTCACGAGTGACCGCAGCATCTCGGCAGTGACCACCAGCTCTTCGGCCTGCGCCGTCATCTCCTCAACCTGGGCGCTCATCTCCTCGGTGGACGCCGAGACCTGCTCAGCCGAAATCGAGTTCGCCTCCGAAACGGCGGCACTGGTCCGGATCGCCTCGGTGACCTCCTCGGCGCGGGCCGCCATCTGCTCGGTCGCCGACGAGCTGCCGTCAACCTCGACCGCCAGCGTCTGCATCATCTGCACGACGCTCCGCGCCCCATCCGCCATCTCCTGGGAGGCCACGGCGATGCCGTTCACTTCGCTCACCGTCGCCGCGACCGCGTCAAGAATCTTGCCGAGGGCGGCGCCTGCCTGATCGGCTTTGGCGACCCCCGCCCCGACCCGGTCGGAGCCGGCGTGCATCGCCGCCATCGCCTGCTGGGTGCTGGCCTGCACCTGGACGATCAGCGCTGAAATCTCGCGGGTCTCCCGCTGCGAGCGCTCGGCGAGCTTGCGGACCTCGTCGGCCACCACCGCAAAGCCTGCGCCGTGCTCGCCGGCCCGGGCCGCCTCAATGGCCGCGTTCAGCGCCAGCAGATTGGTCTGCTCCGCGATCTCGTCGATGATCTCGACCACCGAGCCGATGCGTTCGCCGAGCGCTCCAAGATGCTCGACGGTCGTGGCGGCCGTCGCCACCACCGACTGGATCTCCTGCATGCCGGCGACGGTCTCTCGGATCGCCTCCGCGCCATGCTCCGCCGAGAGCCGGGCCTGCTCGCTCGTCGCCGCCACCGAGCGCGCGTTGGTTGCCACCCGCTCGATCCCCGAGACCATCCCAACCGTCGTCGTCGAAGCCTCCTGAAGCTGGCGTGCCTGTTCGCGAGCGCCGCGCGCCACGTCCTCAATGACCTGGGCAAGCTCGTCCACCGCGCGGTGCGACGACTGGGCCGCTCGACTGCTGTCCTGGGCGCCGTCGGCCACACACTGGATCGCGCCGGCGACCTGCTGAACCGCGCCGCTCGTCTGGGTCGCCGCCTGCCCGAGATCCCCGGCCGTATGGTTCAACCCATCCGCCGAGAGCTGCAGCTTCTCGACGAGCTCGTGCAACCCCTCGACCATCGCTGCGAAGGCCATCCCGAGGCGGTCCTGCTCAGAGTGCGGATCGATCTGGACCGTCAGGTCACCGTCCGCGATAGCCTGGGCTGCCACCGCCATTGACCGCTGATACGCGATCATCCGGCGAAAGTCGCGAGCAAGCTGCCCGATTTCGTTGTCGGAATCCAGCTCGATCTGCTGCTCGACGTCGCCTGCGCTCAGCCGCGACGCCACCTGCGACAGCCGGATGACTGGCGCGACGATGCCGTGCGAGAGCAGGTAGCCGGCCCCAACACCGGCTGCGACCGCCACCGCCAGCAGGGCCAGCACGAGCGCCCGCTGTCGCTCAAACTCGACCCACCCGGCATCTCTCGCAGCGGCGGCCCGCGCCTGGTGCATCGCGCTGAGCGCTTCGAGTGCGTCAATCGCCTCGGACACGCCGCTCGCATCGTGGATCTCGTCAGCCGCGTCAACCTCGCCCGCATGCGCCAGTTCGAGGATCTTCTGTTGGTTTGGCTCGAAGACGGCCCACCGCCGGTCGAACTCGGCCAGCAGGACGGCGCTCTGTGGCCCGGCCGCCTGACGGTCCTCGCGGTACTCTTGGAGCAGCTCGGCGAACGCTCGGCTCAGCTCGTCGAGGCGCTGGATGTCGTGAGCGCGCTCCTCGGGCGAGGTCGCGTTCAGAGCCTCTTCCAGCGTGGTGTTGATCCGTTCGAGCGTCAGCGTCGCCCGCGAAACGCGGTCGAGCGGCAGCAGCTCGCGCCCGTACATGCCGTCGAGACCGTCCGCCAGCCGGCCCAACGACGCGATGCTGACCCAGCCAGCCACGCCGAACAAAACCAGAATCGAGCTGATGCTGGCGATAAGTTGCCAGCGCACACGCACATGGCGTAGCCAGGATCCCATTTCTCGTACTCCACCCACACTGCCTGCACACCACACCCGCCACCATGGCGCGCGAACAGCACACCCTGGCTGCCGGCAGGCTCTTTCGAGAACAACGGCCCACCAGCGCAGCAGGATGGGGTGCTGACGGAAAAGATTTCGGAAAGAATTGAGATGAACGGGCGTCGGGACAGCCGGCCCAGGGGAGTCGGGACATCCGCCCCGTCTGCGTGTGCGCCGCTGGACGTTGAATGAGAGAGAGGAATCAGTTCAGTAGAGAGGGCCTTTGAGAACAGGTGTTGTTCGCGGGACCTCATTGAACGCGGAAAGAAGGCACGCAATGACTCAGGCATCCGTCTGGTACAACACCTGCCCGGTCTGTCACGGGCAGGGCCGCATCCCGTGTAAGTCCTGTAGCGGCGCTGGCGACGTCAGCGACATGCACCTGGGCCCTGGCAGCTCGGCGACGGCCGTCCAGAAGTCGAAGGCTGCGCCACGGTGCGCCTGCCCGGAGTGCGGTGGGAAGGGCGCCTGCTCCTGCACCGCCTGCCACGGCCACGGCATGCGCGGTACGCCAGCGTTCACGGGCACGATCTATTAGGCTCAGGTCCGACGCGACCGCGACCAACAACCGCACCTGACTCGCGCCTGACTGGGGACCGGCCGGGCGACAGCGCCTCTGTCGCCCGGCCGAATCAGGCCGCTGGCGTCGTGCGCGAGAGCGCGAGCTTCGCGAGAGCCGCGCTCTCGGCGATGTCGGTGAGCTGACCGCCCGCGTCTTCCCGGAGGAGCAACAGCGTGGCGACCACCTCAGCGCCATGCCTGTCGATCGCCTGTCGAACGATGTGCAGCGCTGCATCCTCGGTCGTATACGAGCCGAGAAGGTTCGCAGATTCCATGTCCCAGAGCTGAAACATCGTGTATCGCTCTCCCGGCGCTCACGACGGAGTGAGGTGGTGCCTCGTCACGGAGGTAGCTTGCGGAGCGTGGGCCACGCCGCTAGATGGCCGGGAACGAGCCGCCGTCCACCGCGATGGTGCTGCCCGTCACGTAGCTGGCCCGGCCGGACGCCAGGAACACCACCATGTTGGCGAACTCCTCGGGCGTGCCGAACCGCTTGAGTGGGATCGCCTGGGTGCGCTCGGCGACGGCCTCCTGCTCGGTCATGCCGACCTGCTCGGCGCGGTGGAGGGTGGCCGAGCGCAGACGGTCGGTGTAGATCGCGCCCGGGCAGACCGTGTTGACCAGGATGTTGTCGCCGGCCAGCTCGCGCGAGAGGCTCTGGGCGAGGCCGGCCACGCCGGGGCGGATCGTGTTCGACAGAATCAGGTTCTGCAGCGGCGCCTTGACCGAGGTGGACTGGATGTTCAGGATGCGCCCGCCGCCGCGCTCGCGCATCGAGGGGATGACCGAGCGGATCATCCTGATGGTGCTCAGCATGTTCAGGTTGAACGCCTCGATCCAGGCCTCGTCGTCCTGGAAGTCGGCCCAGTTGCCGTGCGGCGGCCCGCCCGCGTTGGTGACCAGGATGTCCACGCCGCCGTAGCGTGCAACCGTCTGCTCGGTCCAGGCCAGGATCTGGTCGCCCTGGGTCACGTCCGTGGGGACCGTCAGCACCTCGGTCCCAGACTCCTGCTCGATCTCGTCGGCCACCTTTGCCAGGGCCTCGGCGCTGCGCGCGGCCAGGCTCAGCTTGACGCCCTCGCGGGCCAGCCCGATGGCGCAGGCCCGCCCGAGGCCACGACTGGATGCCGCCACCATCGCCACTTTGCCCGTCAACTGCAGATCCACGAAACCCCTCCCACCTCGCTGTGATCGGCCGGCGCACGGAGCGCGGCGCTCCCATCGCGCAGCAGACGCCGCGCATGCAGGTTGTATGCAGGTGCACGGTGCGCGCGTGCACGGTGCGCGCGTGCACGGTTTGCGCTTGCCGCCCACAACGGCGACGGCGACGGTTCTATTCCGCTGCCATGCTCGTGCGTGACCGCGACACGCCCGGCCCTTGCCCGGACGACGCGATTGTGGTTAAATCCGATCATGTCCATCGGGAGCAGCCTTTTGATCCTCCACGTCGCGGCCCGCGAGCCCGCCGAACCTCGCACCACTGTCGTATGAGCGCCGCCGTGGCAGCTCGGCCCGCTGCCCGCCTCGACCATCTGGAGTGGCTCGAAGCCGAGGCCATCTACATTTTGCGCGAGGTGGCGGCCTCCGCCCAGAAGCCGGCCCTGTTGTTCTCGGGCGGCAAGGATAGCTGCGTCGTGCTGCGGCTGGCCGAGAAGGCGTTCCGGCCAGGGGCGTTCCCGTTCCCGCTGCTCCACATCGACACCGGCCACAACTTCCAGGAAGTGCTCGACTTCCGAGACGCGCGCACCCGCGACCTGAACGAGCGGCTGATCGTGCGGTCGGTCGAGGACTCGATGGCGCGCGGAACGGTCAAGCTGCGGGGCGAGCTGGACTCGCGGAACGCCGCGCAGTCGGTGACGCTGCTGGAGGCCATCGAAGAGTTCGGCTTCGACGCGCTGATCGGTGGGGCGCGCCGCGACGAGGAGAAGGCTCGCGCCAAGGAGCGGATCTTCTCCTTCCGCGACAGCTTCGGCCAGTGGGATCCGAAGAACCAGCGGCCCGAGCTGTGGGATCTGTACAACGCCCGCGTCCATCCTGGCGAGCACCTGCGGGTCTTCCCGATCTCCAACTGGACCGAGCTTGACGTCTGGCAGTACATCGAGCGGGAGCGGCTGCCGCTGCCCGAGCTGTACTTCGCCCATCAGCGCCAGGTGGTCCGCCGGCGCGGCCTGCTGGTGCCGGTCACGCCGATCACGCCGCCGCGCGCCGAGGAGACGGTCGAGACGCTGACGGTGCGCTTCCGGACGGTTGGGGACATCAGTTGCACCTGCCCGGTCGCCAGCGCTGCCGCCACCGTCGAGGACATCATCCGCGAGACGGCCGTCGAGGAGATCACCGAGCGCGGCGCGACCCGGATGGACGACCAGACCTCCGAGGCGTCGATGGAGCGCCGCAAGCGCGAGGGCTATTTCTAGACCAGGAGCCAGGACGGCCCTCACCCCCCCGACCGCTGCGCGGCGCAACTATCGACTGCGTCGACATCCCTCTCCCTGTGCGCGGGAGAGGGGGAGCATGATTGCAGCGACCAAGATAGTCCCGACCCTCGTCGCTCAGAGATGTGAAATCGGCGCCTGTACCGCCTCCCCCTCTCCCGCGCACAGGGAGAGGGGGTCGGGGGGTGAGGGGGTTTTCGCAAGCCATGACCGTGCCAACGTTACCCGAGCATCTCGATCTCCTCGGCACTCATGTCGAGGACCGGGGCGTCCTCCGCTTCATCACCGCCGGCAGCGTGGACGACGGCAAGAGCACGCTGATCGGCCGGCTGCTCTACGACACCAAGAGCATCCTGTCTGACCAGCTTGCCGCCCTGGCGCGGGCCGGCGAGCGACGCGGCACGAACTCCCCGAAGGGCGCGCTCGACCTTGCGGCGCTGACCGACGGTCTGGAGGCCGAGCGCGAGCAGGGCATCACCATCGACGTGGCCTACCGGTACTTCGCGACCGGCCGACGGAAGTTCATCATCGCGGACACGCCCGGCCACGAGCAGTACACCCGCAACATGGTGACCGGGGCCAGCACCGCCGACGCCGCTGTCATCCTGATCGACGCGACGCGGGTGGTGGACGGCCAGCTGCTGCCGCAGACCCGCCGGCACTCGGCGCTGGCGCGGCTGCTCGGGATTCGGCACATCGTCGTGGCTGTCAACAAGCTCGATCAGCTCGACTTCTCCCAGCAGACGTTTGAGACCATCGTCTCCTCGTACCGGGCGATGGCCGCCCGCCTTGGCCTGACCGAGGTCACGGCGATCCCGATCTCGGCGCTCCACGGCGACAACGTGGTGAGCCTCAGCCAGCAGACGCCCTGGTACACCGGCCCGCACTTGCTGGAGTGGCTGGAGTCCGTCCCGAGCGCGCTCGAAGAGAACCAGCAGGCGCAGGCGCCGCTCCGGTTCGCCGTGCAGTACGTGCTGCGCGGCTTCGATCCGAACGAGGGCGGCGCACGCGGGTACGCCGGGCGCGTCGGGAGCGGCACGATCCGGCCGGGGCAGACGGTCCGGGTGCTGCCGAGCGGGGCCGTGGCGCGCGTCCTGAGTGTCGGCACGTTCGACGGGCCGCTGCTGGAGGCGCAGCCCGGTCAGTCCGTGGTGGTGCGGCTCGACCGTGAGCTGGACATCTCGCGCGGCGACTGGCTGGCGCCGGAGGACGCCGCAGCCCAGCCGGTCGAGGCCCGCCAGTTCACAGCTGACCTCGCCTGGCTCGACTCCTCGCCGCTGGCGTTGCAGCGCAAGCTCTGGCTGCGGCACGGCACACGCTGGGTTCAGGCGCGCATCCGGCGCATCGACGAGGTGCTGGATCTTGGCGCGGTCGAGTGGCGTGAAAGCGAGGAGCAGAGCACGCTCGGCCCGAACGACATCGCGCGGGTGGTGGTCGAGACGCAGCAGCCGCTGGCGCTGGACCCGTACGACCGCGTGCAGACGGGCGGGGCGTTCATCCTGGCGGACGCCGCCACGAACCATACGGTGGCGGCCGGGATGGTCCGGACGGCGGGCTGACCCGGCGCGCCCCCATGCGAGTACGCCCCCTGGGAGCGCGGCAGTGGATCTCCTTGGCGCCGCCCCGGTCCGGCAACCTCGGCCGGGGCGGCGAGGCTCGCCGTGCTCCCGGGGATGGCCGGCAACCGCGCGTTCACCTCGCGCAACCTCGTCTGCTACGCCGGGGCACGACGATCCCGGTGACGGCAACTCCCTGCGCCGGGCGCGACGGAGCTTCCGGAGAGGAGGCGCACCGTGATGACCCGCCTGTTCGTTCCGCTCGACGGCTCGCCGGCGGGCGAGCTTGCGCTGCCCTGGGCGACCGCTCTGGCCCGCCGCCGCAACGCCGAGCTGGTGCTGGCGCAGACCTTTCCCTGGCCGCCGATGGTCGCCGATGGCCTGGCCGGCAGCTACGTGCCCGCCGACGTCTACGACGAGATGATCTCCGCCGAGCGTGAGTCCGCGATGGCGTACCTGCAGGACGTGCGCGCGTCGCTCGCCGCCGAGGGCCGGCCCATCGACATCGAGATCGAGATCGCCGTGCGCGAAGGCTCGCCGTACGGCGGCCTGCTCGATCTTGCCGACGAGCTGAACGCCGACACGTTCGTGATGGCGACGCACGGGCGGGGCGGTCTGCCGAGGCTGGTGCTCGGGAGCGTCGCGAACTGGATCGTGCAGCATGCGACGATCCCGGTCCTGCTGGTGCGGGCCGATGGCGGCGCGCCGAAGCCCGAGCCGAGCTTCGCACGGCTGCTGGTGCCGCTCGACGGCTCAGCGCTGGCCGAGCGCGCCTTCGAGGCAGCCGCCGAGCTGGCCGAGCCGGGCACGACGGTGGTGCTGCTCCAGGTGGTGGAGACAGCAGCCAGCGCCATGCCCGAAGGCGAGGCCGGCACCGGCGCAGGTCCTGATGGGGCAGCACCTGCTGGGGCAACCCACGCCGATGCCCCGCCTGATGGCGCGGCCACTCAGACACCGGCCCCGGCGATGCCGGCCACGCTCGCCATCGGCTACCTCCGACATCTCGGCGAGCGTCTCACCGCGCGCGGGGTCCAGGTGACCACCGAGGTTCGCCACGGACGCCCGGCCCAGGTCATCCTCGCGGCGGCGCGCGCCCACGGGAGCACGGCCATCGTCATGGCGACGCACGGACGGAGTGGGCCGGCGCGCTGGCTGCTTGGCAGCGTCGCCGACGAGGTGGTGCGCCATGCTGACCGGCCGGTGCTGCTGGTCAGCGCTCGTGCAGCCGCCCAGCGGCAGGCCGAGCCAACGGTGGGCGAGGTGATGACGGAGGTGGCGACCGTCCGCGACGATGAGTCGCTGGTGGTGGTGCTCCGCAAGCTGCTGCGCCAGCGGACCCTGATGGCGGGGGTCGTGGATGCACACGGCGACCTTGTCGGCACGATCTCCGAGCGGGAGCTGACGGACTGGTACGACGATGTCACCCACGAGCTGGGGCACGGCGAGCTGCCGGCCCCAGCGGCCTATGCCGAGCGGATCCAGCGCGAGCCGGTCGCCCGCGCGATGAGCCGGCCATCGGTGGTGTTGGACGCCTCAACGCCGCTCTCGCGGGCCACGCACCTGTTCCGCGAGCGGGGACTGGCGCGCCTGCCGGTGACGCGGCACGGGCGGCTGGTGGGCGTGCTGACGCGCGCGGACGTGCTGAAGGTGCTGGCAGGGCAGCTCCAGCCGGCGATGGAGGTCGCGAACCCGACGGATTGAGCGCCGGTGACCATGTCATGCTGAGCGCAGCGAAGCACCTCACCCGCTGGCGCGGTCTTGACGGTCAGCGGGTGAGGTGCTTCGCTGCGCTCAGCATGACAGAACCTTGCGACACATCAGAGAGAGCGACAGCGGCGCCGACGCCGCGCTCAGAGCGGCACGGCGCCCGGATTGTGCGTTGGCGGGTGGGACGCGATGGTCTCCTCGGCCGGGAAGCCGTGCTGCCGGATCAGGTCGAGCACGGCCAGCGCGTGGGCGCGGTCCCGCGTCTCGACGATCAGATCCAGCCCCACCTTCCCGATGCCCGTGTACGGCCCGAGCCGGTGAATGCTGATGTGGATGATGTTGATGCGGTCCGCCGTCAGCAGGCCCGTCAACTGATGCAACCGCCCCGGCTGATCGTCCAGCCAGGTGCGGATCGCGAGGTAGCGGCCGGCGCTGGCGAGTCCCTGCTGGAGCACCTTGCCGAGCAGGTTCGGATCGACGTTGCCGCCGCTGATGATGACGCCCACCCGCCGCAGCCGAGCCGGGATCTCCCCCAGCAGCACCGCCGCCAGGGCCGTCGCGCCGGCCCCCTCGGCCAGCAGCTTGTGGCGTTCCAGCAGCAGCACGATGGCCCGGGCAATCGCCTCGTCGTCCACCGTGATGACGTCGTCAACCAGCCGGTTGATCAACTCGAACGGCAGATCGCCGGGGCGCTTGACGGCGATGCCGTCGGCGATAGTGCTGCTCGGGGCCGTCATCAGGCGGCCCTCGCGGAACGACTCGGCCATGGCCGGGCTGCCCGACGCCTGCACGCCGATCACCCGGAGGTTCGGACGGATCGCCTTCGCCACCACGGCCACGCCGGAGATCAGCCCGCCCCCGCCCACCGGCGCCAGGATGGCGTCCAGGTCCGGAGCGTCCTCCAGCAGCTCCAGGGCCAGTGTGCCCTGCCCGGCGATGACGTCTGGATCGTCGAAGGCGTGCACGTAGGTCAGCGTGCGCTCGGCGGCGAGGGCCACGGCGGCGGCGTGGGCGTCATCGTAGGTTGCGCCGTCGAGGACGGCCTCCGCGCCCTGCCGCTGGATCGCCGTCAGCTTCGCCAGGGGGACCGTCGTCGGGACCACCACCGTGGCCGAGATCCCCAGCAGCCGGGCGGCGAGGGCCACGCCCAGCCCGTGGTTGCCGGCCGAGGCGGTGATGACGCCGCACTGGCGCTCCTGCTCGGACATCGCCAGCAGCCGTGAGAGCGCGCCACGGATCTTGAACGCGCCGGTGTGCTGGAGGTTTTCGAGCTTGAGGGTCAGGTGCCGCCCGGTCAGCTCTCCAAGCGGCTCGGAGAGCTCGGCCGGGGTCCGTCTGATGTAGGACTGGATGCGCGCGGCGGCGCTCTGGACCCGCGAGAGATCGACCAGGGGGAGGCTGCCGCTGGCCGCCGATTCGTTACCGCTGCCGTTGATGGTCACCGAGGCCGCCTACACCGACGCTACGCTGAGATGTGCACGATGCCACAGCTCGGACAACCTTGGATGCGGGCCATGCAGATCCCGTCGTAGCGTCGCGTGAGAGAGTTTGTTGTCCGTGGTTGTAGCAGGCGAGCGCCCTCGCCTGACGCACCGTCCGAGATCGTTCCGTCTCCTTGTACTCGTTGGGACCAGCTCTCGCGTTAGACCTCTAGACAGAGATACGCCATCTGGCCCTACGCGCGGGTCAGTGCCGTCCGATAATCGAAGATGGAACAGCACCAGCGTGCGCTGCTCCTGATGGCACTCGGGGGATCGTTCGGGACATGCAGGGCCCACGGCGGAGAGCCGCAGGCGGACAGCAGCGCGCAGGCCAGCTTCGATGATGGGGCGGCTCCGTCAGCAGTTCCCGGCGTTGCGGACCCTCCGCGCCCGCCTGATGCTGGCCCTGGCCGTCAGCAGCATCCTCCCGATGGTGCTCGTCGGCATCGGCGCGGCCATCATGCAGCAGCAGTCCATCGGCGTGCAGGCCAGCCGTGACCTGACCGTCCTCGGACGCGGACTGGCGGCCCAGCTCGACCAGGCGCTGGGCGGCATCCTGCGCGACGCCCGGACCATCGCGGCCCTGCCAGATGTCACCAGCCAGATCCCGGCCCGCCAGGGTCCGACGCTCCGTCAGCTGTTCCACTACCGCCCCGAGTACGTCCGCCTGACCACCTTCGACCGCGACGGCGCGGTCGTCAGCTCGTCGCATCCGGACGCCGAGCCAGCCGCTACCAGCATCCCCGCCTTCCGCGCCGCCCTGGAAGTCGGCGAGCAGGGGCTGGACCTGGTGGCGGCCGGCCCCACCACCCGCTCGACGCTGACGGTCTACACGCCGATCTACGGCTTGAAGCGGCAGATCGTCGGGGTGCTGGGCAGCCAGGTAGACCTGCTGGAGGCGACCGGCGTTCTGCGGACCGTCTCCGAGCAGACCGGCCGCGAGGTCGTGCTGATCACCCAGTCCGGCCGCATTCTGGTGCAGGCCGGCTCGCTGGGCGGGCGCAGCATGGCCGACGAGCTGCCGCCCCACCTGCTCCGCACCGAGGGTTTGCCCCCCAACGCGCCGCTGCGCTACCTCGTCGGCGAGCAGATGCGCCTCGCCGCCGTCGCGCCGCTGTCATCCGTCAAGTGGTTCGTCGTCACGGAGGCCACCGAGGTCGAGCTGATGGCCCCGGCCGCGCGGACATGGCGGCTGGTGCTGCTCGGCATGGGCGTCGCCATCGTGCTGATCGTCCTGCTGGCCGCCTGGATCTCCAGCCGCCTGACGATGCGCCTGCGTGCGCTGGCAACCGCCGTCCACGCGCTCGAAGACGGCAACGCCAAGGCGCCCCTGCCCGACCTGATGTCCGTCGACGGCGAGATCGCCCGGCTGGTCGAGGCGTTCGACAGCATGCGTGGCGTCGTCACCGCCCGCGCCGACGCCCTGCGCGCCAGCCAGCAGCGGTATCAGGCGATTGTCGAAGACCAGAACGACCTGATCTGCCGGCTGCTGCCGGACGGCACGCTGACCTTCGTCAATCAGGCCACCGTCCGCTGGCTCGGGATCCCAGCCGAGCGGCTGCTTGGGGCGACGGTCCAGACGCTGTTCGGCGACGAGATCCACGCGCTCGTGCTGGAGCACGCGGCGACGCTCACCGACGAGCAGCCGTCGGTCTCGCTGGAGCATGACATCGTGCTGCCCAGCGGCGAGCGGCGGCGCGTCCACTGGACGAGCCGGGCCATCTTCGACGACGCCGGCCAGCTCAGCGAGCTGCAGGCCGTTGGCCGCGACATCACCGAGCGGACCTCACTGGAGCAGCAGCTCACGCAGCAGGCGTTCTACGACGCCCTGACCGGCCTGCCGAACCGGACGCTCTTCAACGACCGGCTGACGCACGCGCTGGCGGCCTCGGAGCGCTCCGCGAAGCTGATCGGCGTGATGTTCCTCGATCTCGACGGCTTCAAGATGGTCAACGACACCCTCGGGCACGCGGCCGGCGACGTGCTGCTGGTGCAGGTCGGCGAGCGGCTGACGGCGATGCTGCGGCCAGGCGACACCATCGCGCGGTTTGGCGGCGACGAGTTCGCCATCCTCATCGACGACATCGACGGGCCAGCCCGGGCCGCCCACATCGCCCAGCGGCTGATCGACGAGCTGAAGCGGCCGTTCGCGCTCGAAGGCCGCGAGGTCTTCATCGCCGGCAGCATCGGCATCACCCTGCCGCCGCGCGGCCGGCCGGTCCCGACGGCCGCCGACCTGATCCGCGAGGCCGACACCGCCCTCTACCAGGCCAAGGAGGCCGGGCGGGGCCGGGCCGTCGCCTACGACCCGGCCATGATGCACCGCGCTGTCGAGCGGATGGACCTGGAGACGGACCTGCGCTTCGCCCTGACGCGCGGCGAGCTGCGGCTGGTGTACCAGCCCGAGGTGGACCTGGACACGGGACAGATCGTCGGGATGGAGGCGCTGCTGCGCTGGGATCATCCACGGCGCGGGCAGGTCTCGCCGTCCGAGATGATCCCGATTGCCGAGGAGACGGGCATGATCGTGCCCATCGGCTGGTGGGTGCTGGACGAGGCGTGCCGGCAGGGGCTCCAGTGGCAGCAGCACGCCACGGGCACCCAGCCCATCGTCATGAGCGTCAACATCTCCCCACGCCAGTTCCAGGAGCTGGGGTTCGTGGAGCGGGTGGCGGCGGCGCTGCGGAACACCGGTCTGCCGCCGGACTGCCTGCGCCTGGAGATCACCGAGTCCACGCTGATGGACGAGGCCGTCGAGGCTGAGGAGACGATCCTCCGGCTCAAGACGCTCGGGGTGCGCGTGGCCATCGACGACTTTGGCACGGGCTACTCGTCGCTGAGCTACCTGCGGCGGTTCTCGGTGGACACCCTGAAGATCGACCGCTCGTTCGTGGCCGCCCTCGACCGCGACCGTGGCACCGACGCCATCGTGCGGGCGGTGATGACGCTCGGGACGTCGCTGGGCCTGAACGTGACGGCCGAGGGCATCGAGACGTCGGAGCACCTGGCGCTGGTGCGGTCGATTGGCTGCCGCCAGGGGCAGGGCTTCTACCACTCGCCCCCGGTCTCCAGTGAGGCGATGACGGAGATGCTCAACGGCGGCCCACTGATCGGCATGGACTGGCTCGAACGCGGCGCGGCGTAGCGCAGCGGGCGTGTCGAGCAGGTCTTCTCGTGGCGCGGGCCGGGTGGCGAGGCCGGCCCGCGCCGGACGCTCTCCCCGTGCAGGCGATCTCAAGCCCCCGCGCTACAGCGTTCGTTCCCCTGAGATCGCCGCTTATCGTCGTACCAGCGCCGCGCCCAGCAGCAGCGCCGCCCCGGCGACCGTCTGCGCGGCCGGCTTGAGCAGCCCGAGCGCGCCCGGGAACGCCGAGAGCGTCTGGCCCGTCCCGCCGCCTCCGCCGATGCGGCTGCGCAGCGTCACGGACTGGTTCACTACGCCGGCGACTCCCTTCGCGGCCCAGTTCGCGCCGAGCGCCGAGAGGCCGCCGGAGGGCGCATCGGGAAGCTGCGTGCCGGGCCGGGCCACCGCGATGGCGAACCGGCTCCAGGCCGGCAGCCCGAAGAGTCGGGCCTCGCTCCAGCACTGCTCGAAGCTGGCTCGGTCCAGCTCCTGCTGGAAGCCGTGCGGGTTATAGATGCCGATGCGGTCCTCGTGGTGCGCGACGACGCAGACCCAGTGCAGGTTCGCGGTGTCGGTCAGGTCGAGCGGGGTGGTGTCGACGAGGACCATGACGGGGATGTCGCGGTCCACGAGGCCCAGGACGAAGTCGAGATCGATACCGTTGTAGGCCGTCGCGGGCAGGCTGAGCCGGAGGGCGCACTCGACCAGCAAGGCTGGCGCGGAGAAGATATCGGCGCGGCGGATGGCGCGGTCCAGGCGCGGACGGTCGGGCGCGCGCTCGCCCAGCAGGTAGCGCAGGACGTAGGCGAGGGTGGTGGTGCCGCAGGCGTTGGCGCGGCCCTGGCCGGGCAGCCAGAGGGCCGGGTTGCCAGGGTCACGTGGGAGCGGCTCGTCGGGCGTGGGCCGGCCGTAGAGCCCGTCCACCCCCGGCTCGCGCCCGAGCAGCATCAGTGGCGTGTCTGGCCCAGAGTACGGGGCGTAGTCGCCAAGCGCCGGCATGGGGCCACCTCCCTGTGGAGCGCGCAGTCTGCCCGACGAATTGTAGCGGCGATGAACGCTATCATCGGGCGCGGATGACGGAGCAGAGGACAGGGACGGGGAGGATTGCGCGCATGGCTGAGCGGCTGCGCCTGACGAACGTGCGGCTGCCGGACGGCAGCGGCCCGGTCAGCATCGGGATCGCGGACGGGCGGATCGTTGACCTCACCCCCCGGGAGGCCCTCACCCCCCGGCCCCCGGAGAAGGCCCTCACCCCCCGGCCCCCTCTCCCTGTGCGCGGGAGAGGGGGAGACGCACGAGAGTTTCGTGTCTCCCCCTCTCCCGCGCACAGGGAGAGGGGGCCGGGGGGTGAGGGCCTTCTCCGGGGGCCGGGGGGTGAGGTTCTCTACGACGGTGGCGGGCGCGTGGTGCTGCCGCGCTTCGTCGATGCCCACATGCACCTTGACAAGACGCTGATGGGCGAGCCGTGGATCGGGCTGCCGGAGACGCGCACCCTGGCCGAGCGCGTGGCCGCCGCCGAAGACCTCCTCAAGAACCGGACGACGCGCACCGTGCTGGACCGCGCAACGGCGCTGGCCGAGTCGGCTCGGCGCTTCGGGACGCTGGCGCTGCGGAGCCATGCCGACGTGACGCCCGGCCTGGGGCTGTCGTCGGTGGAGACGCTGCTCCAGGTCCGCGAGCGCTTCGCCGGCGACCTGGACATCCAACTGGTAGCCTTTCCGCAGGACGGCGCGATCGCGCCGGGCGTGGCCGGGCTGCTGGAAGAGTCGCTGCGGATGGGCTGCACGGTCCTCGGGGGCCTGGACCCGGCCGGCTACGACGGCGACATCGAGGCGCACCTTCGGCTGTTGTTCACGCTGGCCCCTCGGCTCGGCGCGGACATCGACATCCACCTGCACGATGGCGGCACGCTCGGCCTGTTCGAGATCGGGCGGATCTGCGCCTGGACCGAGCAGACGGGCTACGGCGGCAAGGTGGCGGTGAGCCACGCCTTCGCGCTGGGAGATCGGCCGCTCGGGGAGGTCCAGCCGGTGCTGGAGCGGATGGCGCGCGCGGGCGTCTCGGCGATCACGGCGGCCTCAGGCGCAGCGGCGGTCCCTCCCGCGCCGGCGCTCTGGGCGGCCGGGGTGCGGCTGGGGATCGGCTCGGACAACGTCCACGATTCGTGGTCGCCGTTCGCGCGAGGGGACGTGCTGGAGAAGGCGTTCCTGGTAGCCTACCGGAACAATCTACGAACCGATGCCGGGCTGCTGCGGACGCTGGAGACGATCACCGACGTGAACAGCGGCCTGCTCGGGCTGGAGCCGGTGCGCGTGGAGGTAGGAGCCGCGGCCGACCTGGTGGTGGTAGACGCCGAGAACGGCGCGGAGGCGGTGGCGGCGCACCCGCCCCGGCTGCTGGTGCTGAAGGCCGGCCGTCGGGTTGGATTTGGATAGGGGAGTATCCGGGGTGACACGATGAGCGTGCGCGAGTTCTACGACCTGCTCGGGGCTGCCGCTCGGCTCGACGAGACGCGGGCGCAAGAGATCGTGCGGGCGGCCCGACCGCACACCGAGGCGCTGCTCCGACCGGGGCCGGAGACGGCCGGCGGCGTCCAGGTCACGGCTCGGCTGGCGGCGCCGGCCACGGCGCGCGGCGGCAGCCTGATCCCAGCCTGGCCGCTACGTGGCACGGATGGCCGGGTCACCATCGAGTTCGTCGCGGACTGGGGCGCGATGCTGGCCGGCTGGTGCGCCTCGGCGGGCGATCCCGGCCGCGCGACGGATGGCCTGTGGCAGCTTGTCAGAAGCGGCGAGCGCCAGTGGGTCGGCATCGCGAACGACGTGCTCCAGTTGTACGTGCCGAACCCGCCCGACGGAACGTACAGCATGGTCCGGCACCATGCCCTGATGCTGGTCGCGGCGACGCTCTGGCTCGGGCCGGACCGCGCGCGGCTCTGGCTGGACGCCCACAGCCTGGTGGCACGAGCGTTTCTGGGCCGGCTCGGCGGGCGGAGCCTGTGGGCGGGAGTCGAAGCGGCAGAGCGTGGACTCGCGGCGCTGCTGACCGATCCTCGCGCGCGGCGCCCAGCCGACGAGGTCGTCGGGTGGCTCGACGCCGATCCCGATGTGGCGCGGACGTACCGCGAGTACCTCGGGGCGGCCAGCCTCGGGCTTGCCGCGCTGCTCGCGACCGCGCCCGCAGGTGAGGCAGTGACGGACTGGCTCCAGGCCTGCATCTACGAGGAGCATGTGTCGCCGGACTTCAACCGGGACCGGATCGAGGCGTTCGCGCGCTGAGCAATGTCGGGGGTTGAAACCCCCGTCTACCATCATGCTGTCGCTTCGTGACGCGGAGGGCGCAATGCCCACGAAGCTTTCTGGCTGTCGCCGCACGCTGGTCACCCGGCGATGGTCACGTCCAGCGCCGTGCGGATGGCGAACAACGCCCGCTCCTCGGCCCTGGCTTCCAGCATCACGTCGAAGAGGGCCTCGGGCGGCGTCTGGGCCAGGAACGAGAAGAGCTCGGCGCGGTCAGGGCGTCATGCACTGATCCACTAACGCATGGCGGCCGGCGGCGCCAGCAGCCTACCCTGTCGGCGCATCTGACCTGGAGGAATGCACGATGTCACAGCCGACGCTCAAGGTTGGCGCCATCTCCATCATTGCGCTCTCGGACGGGACCGGCGCGACAGCCCCTGCCGATATGCTGCCAGACGTTCCCGCCTCCGCGTGGGCGTCTCTCGGCGAGTACCTCGATGCCGACGGCAACATCCCGATCAACTACGGCTCGTACCTGATCCGCGAGGGCGACCTCTGGACCCTCGTCGATACGGGCTACGGCAACCGCCCTGACAGCCCTGGCGGCGGCCTCTTCCCCGAGCTTGAGCGCGCCAACGTCCGCCCCGACGAGATCGGCCGGGTCATCATCACCCATCTGCACGGCGACCACCTCGGCGGCAACACCATCGACCTTGACGGCAGGCCCGTCCCGACCTTCAAGAACGCCCGCTACGTGGTGCAGCGCCAGGACTGGGACTACTTCCAGCAGCCCGAGATCAAGCGCGAGCGGGCCGTCATCGCCCTCTGCGCCGACCCCATCGAGGAGGCCGGCCTGCTCGATCTGCTTGACGGCGGCCAGACCATCAGCGCCGGCATCTCGACCATCTTGACGCCCGGCCACACGCCGGGCCACCAGTCCGTGCTGATCGCGTCGGGCGACGAGAAGGTACTGGTCATGGGCGACGCCTCGCACACGCTGGCGCAACTGGTGCATCCGGAGTGGTCGCCCCGCTACGACACCGATCCAGCGCAGTCCGCACGGACCCGTGCCAGCATCTTCGAGCGCGTCGAGCAGGAGGGGCTGACCATCGCGGCCGGCCACTACCCGGCGCCGGGATTTGGCGGCATCGTGCGGGTCGAGGGGAAGCGCCGCTGGCAGCCGTTGAGCTAGCCTCGCTGGCAGATGCTGAGCGAATGGCCTGTCAGTCGTGAACGACCGGGTCGGGTCACTCGACGCTTCCGCTGTCATCCCGAGCGACGTGAGCGTGCGAACGAAGTCGAGGGATCTTCCTCACGTTACAGAAGGAGAAGATCCCTTCGCTCCGCTCGTTCCTCGCCGCGGTCGGGATGACGGACGGGAGGTCGTTCCTCGCCGCGGTCGGGATGACGATGGGCACCGAACGACCCTGCGCTTCACGCCTGCCGAGCCACTAGTCTTGCTGACCTTCAACCGTCGCACAAGTGGGTGAGATCCTTCGCTGTGCTCGCAAGCTCGCTGCGCTCAGGATGACATGGGACGCTGCATGCTTTGCGCGGGATGACATGGGACGTTGCATGCTTTGCGCGGGATGACATGGACAATTGCGCCTGATGCCCTGCATGGGCCGTTCTGCCTGAAACCGCCCGCGCTGAACTGCGTGCGGAATCTCGGGCGGGCGAGATGCCATCTCTCACGGCAGCCCGTCGGCGTGCAGGCTCCAACCGTCCCGCCAGCACCCTGTTGACAAAGGCCGGCCGCCCGTTGTATTTTACCAATGAGGTAAGTAACCAGATGGTTAAGTCAGCGGCGCCGGCCGACCGTCTCAGCCTCGTCTTCGCGGCCCTGGCCGATCCGACGCGCCGGGCCATCCTCGCGCGTCTGGCCGATGGCCAGGTCACCGTCACCGAGCTGGCGGCCCCGTTCGCCATGAGTCTGCCGGCCGTCTCCAAGCACCTGTCCGTGCTGGAGCGGGCCGGCCTGATCGTGCGCGGGCGCGCGGCCCAGTGGCGGCCCTGCCGCTTGCAGCCGGCCCCTTTCCGCGAGGTCGCGAGCTGGCTCGACGCCTACCGCGACCTCTGGGATGAGCGGCTCGACCGCCTGGACACCTACCTCACGGCGATTCAGCAGCAGGAGCAGCCCGATGCCCAACCCCCCGTCGACCCCGAGTGACGCCACGTTCTCGGCCAACCCGAGCCCCGAGTCGCCGGCCCTCTCGATGACGCGGACCTACGACGCCCCGCGCGAACTCGTCTTCCGCGCCTTCGCCGAGGCCGAGCGGCTGGCCCGGTGGTGGGGGCCGGCCGGGTTCGAGGTCCAGGTCAAGCGGCTCGACTGCCGGCCGGGCGGCGTCTTTCACTACCGCATGGTCCACTCTGAGGGTCACGAGATGTGGGGCCAGTTCCTCTACCGCGAGATCGTCGAGCCGGAGCGCATCGTCTGGGTCAACACGTTCTCGGACCCGGATGGCAACCTCGTGCGCGCCCCGTTCAGCCAGACCGTGCCCCTGGAGATCCTCAACACGATCACGCTCGAAGCGCAGGGCCAGCGGACCGTGCTCAGGCTCCAGGTGACGCCGATCAACGCCACCGCCGAGGAGCGCGCCGCCTTCGTGGACCTCCTCGAGAGCATGCAGCAGGGGTACGGCGGCACGTTCGATCAACTGGCCGATGAGCTGGCCCGCGACCAGGCTGCCTGACCGTCGTCGCGTGCAGAGCATGCAACATCTCATGTCATCCTGAGCGCAGCGAAGGGCCTCACCCGCTGACCGTCAACATTCGCGTCAGCGGGTGAGGTAGCGCTGATGGTCAGCAGGCGATGGCACGTTGACGGTCAGCGGGTGAGGTCCTTCGTTCCGCTCGCAAGCTCGCTTCACTCACGATGACATCAGCACGTTGAACCCAGGGCGTGCCCTCCGCCCCCAGGCCGATTATTCGCTCCCTCCCCCGCGCACAGGCCCGGTGGCTCGACTGGGTTGGGGGTGAGGGCCGTCCGTCCCTACTTCACCACGTACATCGTGTCGAACGTCGGCGCGTAGGCGATCCGCTGGCTCAGTCCCTTGATGTTCGCCTTCGCCGCCGTGATCGTCACCTGATCGTACAGCGTCGAGAGCGCCACCTCCTGCTGTCCGATCTGCTGGATCTTGAAGTACAGCTCCTTCTGCTTCGCCGGGTCGATCTCCACCATCGCCTGATCCAGCATCTTGTCGACCTCGGGGTTGCTGTACCCGCCGTTCTGGACGCCCGGGGCCTGCAGCGCTGACTTCGAGTGGGTCAGCCGACGCAGGATGTAGTTCGGATCGCCGCTGGCCCAGCAGTTGTTGGCGATGACCAGGTCGAACTCGCCGTTCTTGCGCGTCTCGTTCAGGGCCGCCGTCTCCTGCTGCTTCAGCTCGACATCCAGGCCGAGCGGCCGGAACAGCTGCTGGAAGTACGCCCCCATCTGCGGGTAGGGCCAGTTGCCGATGCCTTCCGTGGGCGGCGTGAACGCCAGCACCACCTTCGCCCGGCCGCCGTTGAGCGCTTCCTTCGCCAGGGCCGTCGCCTGGGCCATGTCGAACTTGGTGTGCGCGGACGGGTCCGGGTTGAACCACGTCGTGTTCGGCTGGATCATGACGCCCTTGCCGGGCAGGGTGTAGCCGTAGTTCAGATCCCGCACGAACGCCGCGCGGTCGATGGCCGAATCGACGGCCTGCCGCAGCTTGACGTTGTTGAACGGGGCCTTGGTGCCGTTGTAGCCCAGGTAGGTGGTGCAGGATGAGGCGTGCTGCGCCACCGTGTAGTTCGAGTCCGCCGAGAGCTCACGGGCCTGGACCGGCAACACCGAGCCAAGCTCCACCAGTGCGTCGATCTCGCCCGACTTGAGCGCCGCCAGCCGCGCATTGGCGTTCGAGTAGTACTTGAGCGTGATCTTCGTCAGCGTCGCCTTGTCCGGGCGGGTGTACCCCTCGTTGCGCTCGAGGATGATGTACTGGTCGCGCTTCCAGTCCACCAGCTTGAAGCGGCCCGAGCCGATCGGCAGGTTCGGCTTGAAGTCCAGGTTGTCCAGCCAGCTGTTGCGCGAGTACATCGCGCTGTAGTGGTTGGACATCGAGTACGGCAGCAGCGGGCGCGGCGACGGGTACACGATCTTGAACGTGTAGTCGTCGATCTTCTCGATGGCCGTCGGCTCGCCGTAGATCTCCTTGAAGTCGATGCCGCCCAGGAAGCCCGAGGGCCAGCCGCTGACGCCCTTGTAGCGGTTGATGACGGCCACGGCGTCATCCGCCGTGAACTGCGAGCCGTCCGAGAACTTCACGTCCTTGCGGAGGTTGAAGGTCCAGGTCAGGCCGTCCGGGCTGAGCGTCCACTTCTCGGCGAGGCCCGGCTGGACCTTCAGCTCCTCGTCGTAGCGGATCAGCGGCTCCCAGATCTGCAGGCTGGCATGGACGTTCAGCCAGTCGTGCTCGCCGTTGACGAGGTTGCGGGAGACGCCAACGGTGATCTCCTGCTTGTCGGCCAGTTGCTCGTTGGCGGGGCGGGCCTGCCCTGGGACCGGCGTGGCCGGCGGCGCGGGCATCCCGGCCGCGCCCGGCTTGCCAGCAGCGGCCGGCTTCGTGGCTTCAGCGGGCTTCGCGGCTTCAGCGGGCTTTGCCGCTTCGCCCGGCTTGGCCGGCGCGGCGGTCGCCGCGCCAGCCGCGGGCTTCGACTCGGACGACTGGGCAGCCGGCTTCGGCGCGGCCGGCTGGCCGGCACAGCCTGCCACGAGCAGCAGGGCGAACAGGGCGGAGAGCAAGCGCCAGGACGCCTGCATGCGCCGCCGTGACGGTTGCCAGGACGGGACAGAGCTACGCATCGAGCAGATCCTCCACGAGATCGGAACGGCCGAGACAACGGATCGCAGGCCGTGAACGGTCGGGGCGCGGGTCATGGGGCGGCAGGCCCTCCCCCCGGCCTGCCGCCTCCGAGGTTTAGTCGCGGTGACCTGCGTCGATGAGGTCGCGCAGGGCGTCGCCGAGCAGGTTGCTCGTCATCGCCACCAGGGCGATGCACACCCCAGGCACGATCATCAGCATCGGCACCTGGCTGAAGTACGGGCGCGCGTCGTTCAACATCACGCCCCAGTCAGCCGTCGGCGGCTGGACGCCCAGCCCCAGGAAGCTGAGGCTGGAGACGGTCAGCAACAGCGCCCCGAAGTCGAGCGTCGCCAGCACGATGACCGTCGGGAGCAGATTCGGGATCAGGTGCCGCACCAGGATGCGGGCCGGCGTGGCCCCGAGGCTGATGGCGGACTCGACGTAGAGCTGCTCCCGCAACGAGAGCACCGAGGCCCGGAAGATCCGGGCGTGGCCGGCCCAGCCCGCCGCGATCAGGGCGATCAGCAGGCTGCCGTCGCC
This sequence comes from Chloroflexota bacterium, assembly GCA_020850535.1. Classification (NCBI taxonomy): domain Bacteria; kingdom Bacillati; phylum Chloroflexota; species Chloroflexota bacterium. Next base: position 44,231 of record JADZEM010000135.1, on the reverse strand, counting down.
GGGCCCGAGGATGCCGAGGATCGCCAGGCTCAGCAGCAGGCTTGGCAGCGCCAGCAGCACCGTCAGCAGGGACGAGATCACCAGATCGACGTGCCCGCCGAAGTAGCCGGCGATCAGCCCGACCGCCAGCCCGATCGCGATGATCCCGATGGTGCTGATGGCCGAGACGGTCATCGTGGTCTGGCCGCCGTAGAGCAGCCGGCTGAGCTGGTCGCGCCCCAACTGGTCGGTGCCGAGCCAGTAGTCGGCGCTCGGATCGGCCAGGGCCGAGGGCATGTCGATGATGTCGGGATCGTACGGGGCGATCCACGGCGCCAGCATGCCCAGCACGACGATGGTCGTCAGGATGATGCCCGGCAGGATGGCCGGGCGCGCGCGGCGGCTGGAGAGCAGCTTCAGCCAGGACGGCGTGGCCCTGGGTCGTCGAGTCTCGACTGGGAGTGCAATCGCTTCGGCGGCCACTAGCGTCCCCCTCGCCCTTCGCCGCCGCCGAGCCGCACGCGCGGATCGAGTAGGCCGTAGCTCAGGTCGGTGAGCAGGTTCACAACCACGAACGTCACTCCGGCGATCAGCACGTACGCGCCGATGACCGGCAGGTCGCGCCCGGAGATGGCCTGGATCAGGGCGGTGCCCATGCCCGGCCAGGAGAAGATCGATTCGATGACGACGGCCCCCGCCAGCAACTGCCCGAAGCGCAGCCCGAGCAACGTCACGACGGGAAGCATCGCGTTCGGCAGGGTGTGCCGCAGCACCACCCGGTGCTGCACCAGCCCCTTGGCGCGGGCCGTCCGGACGTAGTCCTGCCGCCAGACCTCGATGACGGCGCTGCGGGTGATCCGCATCAGCCCGGCGGCAGGCCCGCACGAGAGCGCGATGACCGGCAGGATCATGTACTGGATGCCGCCGTACCCGGCCACCGGCAGCAGCCGGCCCTTCTCCGAGATGAACGTCACCAGCAGCAACGCCAGCCAGAAGGACGGGATGGCCGCCAGCCACAGGGTGATGACCCGGCCGACGCGGTCAAACAGGGAGTTCGGCGCCAGGCCGAACAGCACCCCCAGGGTGATGCCCGTCACGCTGGTCACGGCGAACGCCGAGAGCCCGAGCCAGACGGTCGGCATCAGCTTCTCGCCGATGATGTCGCCGACGGTCCGCGCCGAGAGGAACGAGCGGCCGAAATCGCCCTGCGCCAGCCCGCCGAGCCAGCGGACGTAGCGAACGGGGAGCGGATCGTCCAGGCCGCGCTCGGCGCGGAAGCGTGCGACAGCCTCGGGCGTCGGCTCCTGGCCGCCCTGGCGCAGCGCCTCGACGGCCGGATCGCCGCGCGCGGCGGTGGTCAGCAGGAAGCAGACGAACGTCAGGAGAAAGAGCGTCGGCACGGCAGCGAGCGTGCGCGCAAGGAGGTACCGTCCCATCTCACCCAAGCCCAGGGAGGCGGACGCGCAGCAGCGAGGCAGCGGTCGCCAGTCGAAGGGGAGGCGCTACGTGAAGAGAGACTCGGGCGGACGCCGCGGGCCGCGATGCGCGCACGATAGCACAACAACCAGACGGACACCATCGCCCGAGCCGGTGGGTGGTGAACGCCAGGGTGCGGGATCGCAGCATGGGCACGCTCCAGAGAGTGGAGTGAGACGGCCCTTGCCACGCCGAACGACGGGGAACAGGACGTGAGGCCGCCACCGCACGAGCGCCGAAGTCTAGCACATCGGTCGGGATTATCAACAACTCCGACCGCGAACGTATTCCATCGGTCTGAGACTCTTGCCACCAGAGAAAAGATCCGACTACGGCGTAGCCCGGCCCGCTGCTGGGCTGCTCGGGGTTGCGGTCTGGCGGGGGGCCGAGATGGCGGCTGTCGTTGACCTCCCCACCGCGGGCTGCGCCGCCGGTCTCACGGGCGTGACGGGCCGCTCCCCGGTGGCGGCATCATGAAGCAGTCGCTGCGCGGCTCGCCGTCCGTCCCGCGCGTCATCCGCCGCACCGACGCCAGATCGAAGCGGACCGCTCGCAGCGAGGCCGTCGCGCGGGTCCGCTCGCCGGCGTAGCGCACCTTGTCCGAGGGCAGGGGGTCGTTGATCAGCGCCCGCTCGTAGTCGATGCCGACCAGCACGAAGGCGTGGTCCCCGACGTAGCCGCCCGCGTTGGCCGGCATCCCGTCCACCCGCTTGAGCGGCCCGTAGCTGCCGAAGAGGATCGAGGGGACGTCGTCCGCGAGGGCGACGAGGCACTCCTCCAGCGTCCCGAGGACCGGCGTCAGGCCGAAGGCGAACGAGAGCACCAGATACGCCAGGGCCGGCGACATCCCGACCGCCAGGTCGCGGCCGTTCGCGGCGAACACGTTCCAGATCAGCCCGCCCAGCGGGTCGGTCCCGATCTCCTCCCACAGCTCCTTGAACCCGTCGGAGTCCAGGGCGGCGATGCGCTCACGGGCCAGCCGGTAGCCGATGTCCGCCACGAAGCCCGGCGCACGGTCTGGCGTCCCGGAGACGTCAGACGGCAGCCGCCCGTAGCGGTCGGCGATCATCGCGATGGAGGTCGGCAGGCAGTAGTTCTGGCGGCCGATGTTCAACTGGCTGTAGTAGGGGACGGTCAGCATGGCGCGCGTCGGACGGGGGCGCGGCGTGGCGGTGGGGAGGGGGGTCGGCGGGGGCGGCGTCGGGGTCGGCGGGACGACGACCGTCAGGGCCGGGCCGGGCGTCGGATCGCGCCCGAGCCCTTCCGCCCGCGCCACCATGGCCGGCGCGCCACCGGGGCCGGTCAGCGGGGCTTCGGTGGGCGGCGGGACCGGCGTGCTGGTCGGCGGCGGCGGCTGGCGCGTGAGCGCCGGGTCCGGCAGCTCCTCGTCGTCGTCGAGCACGGGCGCGGATGGCACGAACGCGCTGCTCACAGCCTGACAGCCGGCGCTCGCGAGCGTCGAGGACGCCGCGAGCGCCGCCACTGCCACCTGGAGAAATGCGCGCCTGGACGGATGCTGTCTCATCGGTGCTCGGCTGGTCGGGTGCTCGGGTACAGAGAACGAACCCGACAGGATTGTGGTGCCGGCCGGCCCGCGCCGCCAAGAACGTCGGAGAGGTCCTCGGGCGGGTCAGAGGTAGGTACGGCCCACCGTCTCCGCCACCATCGCCGGCTTCTCCTGGCCGTCGATTTCGACTGTCGCCTGACTGACCGACTGCACCACGCCCGGCTGGACCTCGTCGACACTGAGCAGCTTCACGCGCAGCCTGATCCGCGCCCCGACCGGCACCGGGCTGACGAATCGGACCCGGTTCGAGCCGTAGTTGATGACCATCTTCGTCGGCATCGCCACGTCCACGCCCTGCCACTCGTGGTCGCGCAGGAGCGGCAGCAGCGAGAGGGTCAGGTAGCCGTGCGCGATGGGGCCGCCCATCGGCGACGATCTCGCCCGCTCCAGGTCGACGTGGATCCACTGATGGTCGCCGGTCGCCTCGGCGAAGGCGTTGACGCGCTCCTGGGTGATCGTCAGCCAGCCGCTGACGCCCATCTCCTCGCCGACGAGCGCGCGCAGCTCCTCGACGCTGTTCACCGTTTTCGCATGCTCGCCCATGGTCACCAGTCCTCTGCGCCGGCTCCCACCGATCCCATCGGCCCATCCAGCGCATTGTGTCACAGTGTCGATGTTGTCAGAGGGAGTATCCCCCGCCCGCCACCGCCGCGTCCTGCACAAGACTGCCGCGTCCTGCACAAGACTGAGGCTGGCGGATTTCCCGTCATCTCGAGCGGAGTGACCCATTCGGCAAGGTCAGGGCAAGCCCTGCGACCTTCTGCCTCGTCATCCTGAGCGGAACGAGCTTGCACCCCTCCCGTCATCCCGAGCGGAACGAGCTTACGAGTGCAGTCGAGGGATCTTCCCCGGCACTCGATGCTGTCTGGTTGAGGAAGATCCCACTCCGCTCGTTCCTCGCCGCGGTCGGGATGACAGGGTGAGTATTCGTTCCTCGCCGCGATCGGGATGACGGGGCCAGTCTGATGCTCGCCTCTCCCCTGAAACCTGCCCCCTGGCCCCTCGAACCTACGCCAGCGCCGGCACCGCTGCCGGCGCCAGGATCTCCGTCAGCACCTGCTCGCGGTGGTGCTCGGCGTCGCCGTACAGCGCCTCCAGCAGCTTCGCCTGCTTGAAGTACAGGTGCAGGTCGTACTCCCAGGTGAACCCGATGCCGCCATGCACCTGGATCGCCGAGCCGCAGACTTTCCGCGCCGCTTCGCCGACGTATGACTTCGCCACCGACGCCGCGAACGCCGCGTCGGGAGCCGCCGCGTCGAGCGCCCAGGCCGCGTAGTAGGTTGCGCCGTGAGCGTTCTCGACCTCCACCAGCATCTCGGCGCAGGCGTGCTTGATCGCCTGGAACGTGCCGATGGGCTGCCCGAACTGCTCGCGGACCTTCGCGTACTCGACGCTCAGCTCCATGCACTTGCGCGCCGAGCCGAGCATCACGGCCGCCGCCGCCACGGACGCCCGCCGCAGCACGCCGTCCAGGATCTTCCAGCCGCCGTCAACCTGCCCGACCACCGCGTCCGCCCCCACCCGAACGTTCTCCAGCGTGAGGGTCGAGGTCTTGTTGGTCAGGTCGATCTGCACGTTCGGCTGGTGCGAGATGCCCGGGGTGTCCCTGTCCAGCGCGAAGATCGTGACGCCCGCGCGCGGGTCGGTGGCCTCCGACGTGCGGGCGGCCACCAGGATCAGGTCCGCCACGTGCCCGAACGGCACGAACCGCTTGTGGCCCGTCAGGACGTACTCGCCGCCCTGCGCCCGCGCCCGCAGCTCGATGCCCTCCGGGCCGGCCGCCAGCCGATCTTCCATCAGGGCCAGCGTCGCGACGACGCTGCCATCGGCGATGCCCGTCAGGTAGCGGTCGAGCTGGGCGCGGCTGCCGCCGGCCGCCAGCGCAGAGGCGGCCAGCACGACGGTCGGGAGGTACGGCCCGGGGTAGGCCGCCCGCCCCATCTCCTCCAGCACCAGCGCCAGCTCGACCATCCCGAGCGCCTGTCCGCCGTGCGCCTCGTCCACGGCGATCCCGAGCAGGCCGGTCTCGGCAAGCTGCCGCCAGAGCGACGGGCTGTACCCCCGGGCGTCCTCCATCTGGGCGCGGACCTCGGTCGGGGGGCACTCGGCGGTCAGCAGCTCGCGCGCCAGCCCCCGCAGCATCAATTGTTCTTCGGTGAAATCAAAGTCCACGGCCGTCGCCTCCTTCAGGCCCGTGCCATGCGGTCGGCGCGCGGCTCGCGCGGCAGCTTCAGCACGCGCTCGCCGATGATGTTCTTCTGGATCTCCGACGACCCCGAGTAGATGGTCCCCGCGCGCGACCAGAGGTAGTTGTAGGCCCACGAGCCTTCGTCCTCGCGCGTCGAGCGGAGGTTCAGCGCCACCTCGGGCGGCCCGCCTTCGAACAGCTGCCCGAACGGCCCGAGGATCTCGAGGATCAGCTCCTGGTGCCGCTTGTCCATCTCGCTGTAGTAGAGCTTGTCCACGGACGATTCTGGACCCGGCCGCTGCCCCTTCTCCAGCTTCGAGAGCAGGCGCAGGCCGGCGTAGCGCAGCACCTCGACCTCGGCCAGCATCTTCCCGATCTTCTGGCGCACCAGCGGATCGTCGATGGCGACGCCGCCGTTGCGTGGCAGCGTCTTGCAGACCTCGATCAGCCGGTTGATCGTCAGCTTGTGGGCCGTCACCCGCGCCAGCAGGTTGCCGCCGCGCTCGAAGCCGAGCGTCGTCTGGGCCAGCTCCCAGCCCTGTCCTTCCTCGCCGATGCGGTTCTCGACGGGGATGCGAACGTCCGTCAGGAACTCCTCGCAGAACTCCGAGCTGCCGGTGATCTGCTTCAGCCGGCGCACGTCGACGCCCGGCGCGCGCATGTCGAGGATGAAGTAGGAGATCCCCTTGTGCTTCGGGGCCGTCGGGTCGGTGCGGGCCAGCAGGATGGCGTAGTCGGCGTTGTAGGCCTGGCTCGACCAGACCTTCTGGCCGTTGACGACGTAGTGATCGCCGTCACGGACGGCCGTCGTCTTGAGGCTGGCGAGGTCCGATCCCGACCCCGGCTCAGAGTACAACTGGCACCACAGCTCCTCGGCCGTCAGGATCTTCTTGACGTACCGCTGCTTCTGCGCCTCGGTCCCGTGCGCGATGAGCGTCGGCCCGATGAACCCGATGCCCAGCGCGTTGATGGTCCCCGGCACCTGGGCGCGGACCATCTCCTCGCCGACGATGGCCTGCTCGATGGGGCTGGCGTCCTGGCCGCCGTACGCCTTGGGCCAGCCCATCCCGACGAAGCCGGCATCGTAGAGGGTGCGGTGCCACGCCCGCCGGTCCTCAAAGGTGTCCAGCGAGCCGGGCCGGTGCTGCTCGAACCAGGCGCGCACCCGTGCGCGATAGGCCCGGTGCTCCGGGCTCTCGTTCAGATCCACGTCACACCTCCGGGCAGTGGTTGCGCTCGACGCGGCGAAGCCCACTGGCCTCGCCGCCAGGAAGCACAGAGCGGGTACAGGGTACTACGGTCGGCCGCGCCGCTCCTTCCAGCGGAGGTAGTCCGCCTGGATCTCGTCGTCCCAGGTCTGCGTGTCGATGCGCGACGACGAGTACGCGCCCTCGGCCAGCCGCGTTTTGCCGAACTCGTCGCGCAGGCGCGTCTCCTCCGAGTGGACGACGATCTCCTCCAGCAGTGCTGGGGGAATGAAGGTCACGCCGGCCGAGGTGCCCAGCACGACGTCGCCCGGCAGGACCGTCGCATCCCCGATGCGGATCGGCACGTTCACCCCGACGAGCGTCACCTCGGCGATGGCGGACGGGTCGATGCCCCGCACGAAGGCGTTGAACGGGTCCAGCTCCTCGATCTGGCGGGCGTCGCGGATCGCGCCGTCCACGACCATGCCGGTGCCGGTGCGAGCCTGGATCGCCGTCGAGAGGTTGTCCCCCGCGAAGGTGCCGTCCTTGATCTTGCCGAACAGGTCGACGACGACCACGTCGTCCTTGATCAGGTTGTCGATGACCCAGGTGTTCTGGCGCACGCTCCAGCCCTTCGCGCCGCCCCAGGCGTTGACGACGGCGTCCAGGTCTGGCCGCAGCGGCATGAAAACGGCGGTCACCGCCCGACCGACCAGCACGCGATTGGGGTGCAGGACGTGCCAGCCGCCTGTGAACTGGAACTTGTAGCCGTGGCGGCGCTCCAGCACCGACCATGCTTCCTCCGGCGAGACGAGCTTCGCCCGCTGGAGGAGATCTTCGGAGACGGCGGGCCGGCCGTCTTCCAGGCGGTCGAACGGGTTGTTCGGGGTGAGCTCGGCGACGCGCTCGGGACTGTTGAACACCATCATGGTTCTCCAACGGGTCTGGCCGCGCGCCAGACCGGATGCCAGATGGTAGCCGGTCCGTCAGCGCGCGCGACCACGGGGAGACCACGGTGCGGCGTTGGAGGCCGGGGCGGCGCTCGCCTATACTCCCTCCGGCCCGGCAGCGCGCCCCTCTCCTGGTGAGCTGCGCCTGCTGGAACCTGGGAGTCGGCGTGGCCAGATCCGCGGCGAGCATTTCGGCGGTCATTCCTGCCTACAACGAAGAGCGCATCATCGCCAGCACCGTCGAGGCGCTCGACGAGACGCTCGCACGCCTCGTCGACGACTACGAGATCATCGTCGTCAACGACGGCAGCCACGACGCCACCCCGCAGATCGTGGAGGGGTTGAGCCAGGAGCGCCCGGCCGTCCGCCTGGTCTCGCACGCCGTCAACCGAGGGTATGGCGCAACCCTGGCGACGGGCTTCGCTGCCGCCACCCGTGACTACGTCTTCCTGACGGACGGCGACCGCCAGTTTGACGTGCACGAGCTTGAGGGGTTCCTGCCACGCCTGAGCGGCGCGGATGTGGTGGTCGGGTTCCGGCGTCCGCGCGCCGATCCGCTGGTGCGGCGCTTCTACGGCTGGGGCTGGAACCTGCTGGTCAACACCCTGTTCGGGTACACCGCCCGCGACGTGGATTGCGCCTTCAAGCTGTTCCCACGCCGGCTGCTCCAGGACGTGCGGCTGGTCAGCACCGGCCACACCCTCAGCCCAGAATTGCTGATCAAGGCCCGGCGGGCAGGCTTCCGGGTGGCCGAGGTGCGGGTCACCCACCTGCCGCGCACGGCCGGGCAGGCCAAGGGCGCCCGGCTGGATCACATCATCCGCTCGCTGGTGGAGCTGGCGCGGCTGCGGCTGGATCTGGTGAGCCAGCCGGTGCAGCCAGCCTCGCGGGAGCGCGCCGCCCGCCCCTGACCGCGCGTTTTGCACGTAAAGACCGCCCGACCCCTGACGAAATGTCGGAGTCGGCGCGCGGAATGTCGGGAAACGCCCCGCTCAGGCCGGGTCGTCGGGGAGGGCCAACGGCTCCAGGGCCGTCCACAGCGCGTCCGGGATCGGGTGCGTCGCCAGGGCCACCGTCTCCGCGATGCGCTCGACGCGCGTCATCCCGACGATAGTCGAGGCGATGCGCGGATCCCGCATCGAGAACTGCAGCGCGGCGGCAGCCAGCGGCACGCCGGCCTCGTCGCAGAGGGCGGCGATCTGCTCGGCCCGCTCCAGCAGGGCCGAAGGAGCCGGCCGGTAGCGGTACCGCGGGTACGAGGACGGCCCCTTGGCCAGCATGCCGCCGCCGTACGGCGCCGCGTTGACCACGGCGACCCCGCGCGCCTGGCACACGTCGAGCAATGGCTCGGCCTCGCGCTTGAGCAGCGTGAAGCGGTTGTGGGTGATCGCCACCTCGAACGCGCCCGTCTCGACGTACCGCGTCAGCATGTCGATGGGGCCGCCCGCCACCCCCAGATGCTCGACGACGCCCTGCTGCTGGAAGCGCCGCAGCACATCCATCGGGCCGCCGGGCGCCATCGCCGCCTCGAAGGTCGTGTGCTCCGGATCGTGCAGGTAGACCAGCGCGAGCCGGTCCAGGCCCAGCAGCCTGAGGCTGCGCTCCAGCGACCGCTCGATCTGCGCGCCGCTGAAGTCGCCCGTGTGCAGGTCGCGGTCAACCTTGGTCGCCAGCACGTAGCCGTCCGGCACGCCGCCCAGCTCGCGCAGCACGATGCCGATGCGCCGCTCGCTCTCGCCGTCGCCGTACGATGCGCCGGTGTCCAGAAAGGCGATCGGACTCTGGAACGTGGCGCGGATCACGTCGAGCGCGCGCTCCTCCGGCACCTCGTAGGGGAAGGCCGTCGGGATGTTGCCGAGCGGCGCGCAGCCGAGCGAGACCGGGGAGACCAGCAGGCCGGTCCGGCCGAGCGGCCGGGGAGCAAGCGCGGGTGGCGGCGAAGACCTGTCCATGTGGGGCACCTCTGGCGAGGTTGTACCGCACGGCAGCCCCTGGGACGGTGATCCCCAGGGAGCCACCGGCCGCCAGAAGCCGGGAGAGTCGGGCATGGTGGGGCCTGGTGGGGCCAGGCGGGCCGGCTGGAGCGTCTGCAGCCTGACCCCCCAGCGTCCTTTGAACGCTCGACTCTGCCCGCGCAACAGTGCGCGCTTCGCGCTACACTACGCGTGTGTCCGACTTGCTTGACGTGCCGACTCAGCCCGGCCCGGCTGCGTCCCCAGACGCCTCCGTTGGCGCGTCGGCGGGCGTGCCCTGGCTCTCCCCCAGCGAGGCCCGGGCCTGGCGGGCGTTCCTGCTGGCCACGCACCTGCTGATGGATCAACTCGATCGTGAGCTACAGCACGCCGCCGACATGCCGCACACCTACTACAGCATCCTGGTCGTGCTCTCTGAGAGCCCGGAGCGCTCCCTGCGGATGACCGAGATCGCCGAGATGCTGCGGTTCTCGAAGAGCAGGCTGACGCACGCCATCGGGCGGCTCGAAGAGCGCGGCTGGGTCCAGCGCGTGGACTGCCCGACAGACCGCCGTGGCACGTTCGCGCTGCTGACCGAGGCCGGCCATGCTGCCCTCACCGCCGCCGCGCCGGGCCACGTCGAGGGCGTCCGCCGCCACCTGTTCGACCGGCTGACGCCCGAGCAGGCCGAGCAGCTGCGGGAGATCTCCCAGGCCATCGCCACGCCGCTGGTGCCGGCCACCATCCGGCACCTGACGGCTCGGGCCGTCTCGGCCCCGCAAGCCTGACCCTCGCGGCCCGGCGGCGCGCTCGGCCCGGCGGCGCGCTCGGCCCCCGCGACTCGGAACCTGACGAACAGGGCTGATTCAAAGTTGCCGTAGACACTGAATCAGGCGAGCCCTGACGGTCTGGTCGGGGCGGGTAGTCCGTCATTCGGGCGGTTCACCAGGAGCCGGGTACCCTCGCGTGCTGGTGACGAGACATCTGGTTACTCGGCAAGACACCGCTGTGCGGGACTTTGAATCAGCCGTACGAGGGGACGGCGAGAGTCACCCTGCGTACACGGCCGGCAACCCCTGGTGCAACCCGGCCACGGCATGACGGCATGCTGTCCACGGTCTGGGTGGGGGCGGATCACACCGACTCGCAGCCGAGCCGGTCGTCCAGGGGGAGACATGGACAGCGTCGAACTGCGATTGAGCAGGCTGGAGCGGGAGAACAGCCGTCTGAAGCTGGGAGGGTGGTGTTGGCCGCGAGTCTCGTGGCCGCTGTCACGTTCGCCTACTGGCAACCACGCATCGCGGATGCCCAGACATCGACCCAGAGCGTCGTGGCGAGGGAAGTCGTCCTCGTCAACAACACCGGAGAGATGATCGGTAGGTTTACCGCGTCCAATGATGGACAGCCTCAGCTATATCTGATGGAGGCATCGTTTCCAGAGAATGATGGAGTTCGGGCTGCATACGTCACCCTGCACGTCGTGCCCCACGAATCGGGCGGTGGTGCTCTCCTGGCGTTGAACTCAGCGGGTGAGCGAGGCGGAATCATCCTGCGAACATACGAGGACAGTCAGATGCCGTTCATCCAGGTCTACAACACGCGCGGTCAGGCGATCTGGGCGGCGCCGTAGCCGTCAACGTTGACCCTGATCCCGCCGGTCGAGCCGAGCTACGCTCTGGTTGAAGCGGCCTGACACCCCGAAGGCGAAGGAATGCATCATGACGAAGTACAACCCGGACGAAGTGGCGCAGAGCTGGCCCAGGAGCTGGGCTGGGAACTGGACTCGGAGCCGGAGCCGGGAGAGATGCTGGTATTCGCCGGTCGACCCTGGAGCGAGTCGTGGGCCGAGACGTCGGCCGATACGGTGGACGAGGAGCCGCAGGAGCAGCCACAGAAGCCGGACACGCCGCCAAGCAGCTAGCTCGATCTGCTCGACAAGGTGCCCGGGCAGCTCCGCCACAACCTGGCGGTGGCCCGATCGCTGCCTCGTCCGTCGGAGGGTCATTTGACCCTGGTCGTCGCTGCCCACCGGTGCTTCGGCCGTGCCGGGAGCAGGATGGTCATGGACGCGGAACGTGGTCAGCAGCGTGAGAGCCCCGATCAGCTCATGAAGAAGGCCCGCGCGTGGAGCGTCGCCTACTGGCCGGGAATGGTCGCCAGAGTGCCACCTTGGGGTCAGACGAAAGTGGGCAAAGCGGCGATCCGTGCCGTGCTGTCAGAGACGCAGTGGTCCTGGCACTTCGCCCGAAATTGGCATGGGCAGCTCATCGTAGTGATAGAGCGTACGAAGTCTCCGGGTTCGCAGCCCAAGGGGCCGTGTCTGGTCAAGGCCATCTACCAAGGCGGCGGCATGGAGACCAATCGACGGCGGCGCTGACGACTCGACGCCGTGGCCCCATGGTGACCGTTTTGGGATGAGAGGCGGAACGCTGAAGGGCTGATGATCGCGTCGCGCGACATCCGCAGGGAGCGTCGGTCCGAGAGCACGAGCCTTTTCACGTTTGGTCGCGGCCTCTCGATTTTCACGATTGAGAGCGGCTGCTCTATCTTGAGAAGGTCAGCCAGATTCAATCGCAAGGATGTATAGTTGTCACAGGCGTTGAGCGCGTGGCCAAGTCACCACCAATAGTGCCCTGGGGCATTGCTATGAGTACTGCTGACGAACCAAACGTTCAGATTGTCGACCTTCCCGAACCGCTACTAGAGGTGGTTTTCCTGCCCGATGAGGACCGGTACTGCGCCGTCGAGCACGCTCGCCGCTGCATCGGCGGCGCTTTCGGGAAGATGGTCGAGCTTGAGCCGAAGCTCCGCGACCTGCACGACATCATGGCCTCGGCGTGGCAGCTTTTGGACGATAGCGATGCCGAGGACTGGGGCGCGCGCTACGCTGCAGCAGTCGCACAGGCAGTCGAGGTCCGCGACGCATTCGATGAGACGCCCGACCAGCTACGCGCCATCGCGGACGCCGAAACCGAATACCTATCGGCCGCCGAGGATCTCCACATGTCGTCGCACAATCTGGAGCTGGCCCTACCCGAGCTGGACGCGATCTGCGAGGCGGTTGCCGACCGGCGCATAGCGGACGTGGCCAAGCCGATGGGCACCCTGGCCAGGATGCTGGGGGACAAAGATCTGGTCGGGCTGATACTCGTCGACGAGCTACTGAAGCCGTACGAGGTCTACACAGTAGACGAGTCTGGCAACGTCTACGACTCCAACGGGGAGTTCTTCATCCACGACTCGGAGCTGGCCCCAGTGGGGGACGACGCGGCCACGGATGAAGCCGGCGCCACGCCTGCGGGGCTGCCCTCGTCCGATCCCATCTCGGAATTTGACCGTGCCGAGCGCGGCCTGATGGATCGGCTGCACCTGGCGGGCGGCGACTGGGCTGCCAAAAGAGAGATCGAGGCCCAGATCGGTGACCTTCGGAGGCAGCGCCGAAAGCTTGAGTTCGAGTCGGCGCTCGGGGCCGCATGGTCCCCGTACGCCGGCGACCGTCTGCTTGCAGCTTTCAGCAAGAAGGAAGGGACCCCATCAGAGAGCTGGGGCGTCGAGCTTCGGCGGCACCAGCCGACGGCCGATGGCCGTCGTGCTGTCGTCTATGCGAGATGGGGGAAAGGCAAGCATACCGAGCTGGTCCGAGAGGACTTGGCCAGGGGGAGGAGGCACATCGAGGATCAGGGGCTCGTCCTCGCCGGACTGTACTGGGATCTCGACGCTCCCTCGGGGAAGCGCCCGGCTTTTCAGTGCCTGCTCCAGGATGCCGCCGATGGACTGTTTGACGTGGTGCTCACGGACGCGTATGGAACGCTGTGGGGCCACTTTGGTCCGAGCGGCGAACTGGCCGAGAAGGTTGCGCATCTGCCGTCGATCCGGATCATCGACCGCTCCTGAGGACGATGGAGCGCACGACTTCGCGCAGGAGGTGGCGAATGGCTCGTGACAAGGACGATGGAGATCCCGGATCTGTTCCGGCCCTCGAACGAGAACTCGGTCGCCGGCTTTACTCGGACGAGCTTCGCGCGATTGCGCAGGGTCACGATATCCGAGCGAGGGCCCGTGAGATCACGCGACATGAGCAGCGCCTCGGGCGCCGGCTCTACCGGCGAGAGCTGCGTGAGATCATGCACGGGGAGTGGTTGCTGCCGAGTGCGGTGTCCGGGGAGACGTGGATCGCTCACCCCATGCGCCAGAGCAAGGGGCCGATCCACGTCGTGCAGGGCGGCGCGCCAGACTCCAGCCGACGTCGGCACTGAGGGCTCAGGCGGCCCGGCGCCCCAAGTGGCGCCGCTCCGGTCCGTTCGGGGCTGTCAAGCAGCGCGGCCAGTTTCCACGGCCCATTGCTCGGCCCGGATGCGCCACGGCCCACTCGTGGCGATAGGTGTGCTTCGAGTCGCGGTGGTCGGGGCACGGGCAGTCGACTCGGTTCAGCATGCGATCGACCCAGGGCACTCACCACGACCCCGAGCGGCCTTCGCGGACGGCCTACTGCCAGCCGTCGCCCATCGTCTCGACGGTAGGACCGGGATCGGTCAGGCCGCGTTGGCGGTCGTCTCCGGCGTCCACACGAGGTCAGAGACTCAGCTTCCAGGGCTGATTCAAAGTTGCCGTAGGCACTGAATCAGGCGAGCCCTGACGGTCTGGTTGGGGCGGGTAGTCCGTCATTCGGGCGGTTCACCAGGAGCCGGGTACCCCCGCGTGCTGGTGACGAAGCATCTGGTCACTCGGCAAGACACCGCTGTGCGGGACTTTGAATCAGCCCTAACCTGACGAAACGGCGTTTCTCTGCCGTTTACGGTCAGCAACCTTCCCGGCAACCCTCCGACCACACCATGAAAGCGGGGTTTCGGCCTCCGTGTGGCCTGTTGCCCACGGTCGTCGGGCCTGCTCTCGGAGTAGAGGTCGTCAATGCTCTCAACGCAGAGGGCGAGGAAGGGAACGAGTATGTTCGCCTTGCATGCCAGTCACCCATTGAGTCGGCGCGCTTTTATTCGCGGGATGCTGCTTGTCGCGGGACTCTCCGCCACCAGCTCGCTCGTCACGGCCTGCACGCCAACGGCGGCGCCGCCGGCGGGCAACGCTCCGGGCCAGCCAGCAGCCGGCGCGGGGGCCGCGAAGCCAGCCGCTGAGACGGCCAAGGCTCCAGCCTCCTTCAAGGGCGCCACGCTCTCCGTCCTCCAGGGCACCTACTTCATCGCCCCCGGCCAGGATCTCTACAAGAAGCAGGCCCAGGAGTGGGGCGGCCAGAACGGCGTCACGGTCAACACCGACTTCCTGAACTGGCCCGACCTGCAGCCGAAGATCGCGGCGGCGGTCCAGGCTGGCGGCCTCGACATCGTCGAGCTCTGGCCGGTCTGGAACTACCTCTACCGCGACAACCTTGTGGACCTGACGGATCTTGCCGAAGAGATCGGGCAGCGCGGTGGCGGCTACGAAGCGTACGTTGCCAACTCGGCCAAGGTGGGCGACCGCTACCTCGGCATCCCACACGGCACGTCGAACGCCTCGATGGCGTATCGCATCAGCATGTTCAAGGATGCCGGCGTTGCCAACGCCGAGGACGGCTCCAAGGTCGATCTGACCTGGGAGCAGTACTTCGAGGCCGCCAAGAAGCTCAAGCAGAAGGGGACGCCGTTCGGGCAGGCGCTCGGCCACAGCACGGGGGATCCGCCAGGGTTCGTGTACCCCTACATGTGGAGCAGCGGCGCGATGGAAGTCGAGCAGGATGGCAAGACCATCGCGTTCAACAAGCCCGAGTTCGTCGATGCGATGAAGCGCTTCATCCAGGCCTGGAAGGACGGCTACGACGAGACCGGCACGTCCTGGGACGACAGCAACAACAACCGCGCCTACCTGGCCGGCCAGATCGCCTCGACCTACAACGGCTCGAGCATCTACTTCACCGCCAAGAAGGACAACCCGGCCATCGCTGAGGACACCCACCACATGCTCATCCCGAAGGGGCCGGCCGGCCGCTTCTACATCCTCGAAACCCGCACCTTCGCGATCCTGAAGAACTCGAAGAACGTGGACGCCGCCAAGGCGTTCCTCAAGTGGTGGTTCGAGGACAAGCAGTACGGCGACTGGTTCCACCTGCAGGAGGGGTACTTCCTGCAGAACTCCAAGAAGTGGGCGTCTGACCCGATGTGGGACAAGGATCCCAAGATGGCCCCCTTCCGCGAGCAGCCGAAGTACGGGCGCAACCAGGGCTACGCCGGCCCGGGTAACGAGAAGGCGTCGCTGGCCTGGTCGAAGTTCATCGTGGTGGACACCTTCGCGAAGGCCGTGCAGTCGGGCGACGCGGCCGGCTCCATCGCCTGGGGCGCCGACGAGCTGCAGCGCATCTACCGCGACTAGCGCGCGTCAAGCTCTCATCCCCCGGTGATCGATCATCGCGAATATGCGCGGGGCGGGCGGCCGTCGTCCGCCCCGTTGTGGGGAGTGTCCCGAGCATGCTTACCACGACCAAGAGCACGGTCGGGATCGCGCCGCCGGCTCGGCGTCCGCACCTTCTCGACCCGCGACTATTCCTGGAGCGGCCCACCAGCCTCGGCATCACGCTGATGCTCCCGGGCGTGCTGCTGCTCCTCGTGTTTATGGCGTATCCGTTCTTCCTGGGGATCTGGCTCGCGCTGACGGACAGCCGCATCGGCATGCCGGGCAAGTTCATCGGGCTGTTGAACTTTCGTGACCTGCTGACGGACAGCATCTTTCGGCAGACCACTCTCAACACGTTTGTCTACGCAATGGTGACCGTGCCGTTCAAGCTGGCCCTCGGCCTCGGACTGGCGCTGGTGCTCAATCAGAAGCTGCCGTTCCGAAACGCCGTGCGGGCCGGCGTGCTGCTGCCGTGGATCGTGCCGACGGCGCTCAGCAGCCTCGGCTGGTTCATGCTGTTCGACCCGGTGTTCAGCCCGTTCTCCTGGCTTTTCCGTCACCTGGGGATCATCGACCACAACATCAACTTCCTGGGCGATCCGGGGCTGGCCGTCGCCTCGGTGGCCCTGGCGAACATCTGGCGCGGCATCCCGTTCTTCGCCGTGACGATCCTGGCCGGCCTCCAGACGGTCGGACCGGATCTGTACGAGGCGGCCGCCATCGACGGGGCCGGCGTCTGGGATCGGTTCTGGACCGTCACGCTGCCGGCGATTCGTGGGATCGTCATGATCGCCACGCTCTTCTCGATCATCTGGACGTTCGCAGACTTCCAGTTGATCTACGTCCTGACCAAGGGCGGGCCGGCCAATCAGACCCACATCTTCGGGACGTACGCCTACCAGGTGGGGCTGAACGCCACGGCGATCGGCCAGGGCGCGGCCATCGCGCTCTACATGTTCCCGATCCTGGCCGTCTTCGCGGCGATCCTCCTCATCTATCTCCGCAAGGAGGTCTGACCGTGGTCGGCAGTATGGTCCTGAGCCGACGATTCCTCGGCATGTACCTTCCGCTCGGTCTGTTCCTGGCGTTCCTGCTCTTCCCGTTCTACTGGATGATCATGGTCTCGCTGAAGCCGACGACCGAGCTGTTCGATCTGCAAAACAACCCGTTCGTGATCCAGACGTTCACCCTGGACAACTACACCTACCTCTTCCGCGAGACGGCGTTCATGTCCTGGCTGAAGAACACCCTGATCGTGTCCATCGCCTCCACGGCGATCTCGTTGTTCTGCAGCATCCTGATCGGCTACGCGCTGGCCCGGTTGCGGTTCCCCTTCAGCAACGCGATGGGCATCGCCATCTTCATGGCGTACCTCGTCCCGCCGACCCTGCTGTTCCTGCCGCTGGCCCAGGTGGTCGCCAGCCTCGGGCTGTACAACAGCTACTGGGCGCTGATCCTGACCTACCCGACGCAGCTGATCCCGTTCGCCTCGTGGACGCTGATGGGCTACTTCCGGACCATCGCGCCCGAGATCGAAGAGTCGGCGATGATCGACGGGTGCAGCCGGCTGGGCATCCTGATACGGGTGATCTTGCCGCTCTCGCTGCCGGGCGTGCTCTCGGCGGGCATCTTCGCCTTCACCCTGTCCTGGAACGAGTTCCTGTACGCGCTGGTCTTCATGGGCGCCGGCTCGATGAAGACGATCCCGGTCGGCACGGTCAGCGACCTGATCAAGGCGGACGTGCTGTTCTGGGGCTCGCTGATGGCGTCCGCCGTGCTCGGATCGGTGCCGGTCGCCTTCATCTACTCGTTCTTCGTGGATCAGTACGTCAACGGCCTGACGGCGGGGGCAGTCAAGGGCTGAGCAACGCGCACACCACGCGGCGTGCAGAAAGGCGAGGGCGCGCCCCTCGCCTTTCCCTTTGTCCTGGTACAGGTTGAATATGGGGAGCCTGTCAGCCCGACCGGCGCGAGGAACGAGTGGAGTGGAGGGATCTTTCTCCAGCTTCAGTGGGGTGGAGCACGAGCGCGATGACGTTTACATACCGTTCACGTTGAGTAACGACGGCAGTAAGGTTCGGGGCCGATGATCCCACCAGCGGCCGTTCAGATCGGCTGCTGACCTCCGAGGTGCTGTCATGCGACTCTCCCGCGCGGTTCTCACCGCTCTTGTGATCGCGGCGCTCGTCGGCATGCCAGCGCTGGTCTCGCCAGCGGGCAGTCTCTGGGGACATGGACTGGTACGCGCCGCTCCAGCCAGCGGGGTGCTGGCTGACAACGACAATGGCAATGGCAACGCCAACCAGAACGACAACGGCAACGCCAACGACAACGGCGACAACTCAGAGAACGACAACGACGATAACGGGAACACGAACGGCAACAGCAACGACAACGACGACAACGGGAACACCAACAGCAATTCCAACGACAACGACGACGAGGACAACGGGAACGACAACCGTTATCAGCATCACGGGCCACCGCCCCCTCCAGCGCCGCCACCACCGCCCCCCGGCGTGGTCTCGCAGTGCTACGGCGCGGGTGAGACCGGCTCCCTGACCCTGACGCTCCCTGGCGGCTCGGTGGCCCTGACCATCGTCCCAGGTTCGCGGTTCGGCCAGGACACCCATCTGACGCTGGCGAAGATCGATCCTGCATCCGTGGCAGGCGCCCCTGGCGCACGCCTGGACGAGATCGTCTTCGAGCTGCGGGCGCAGGCCGGCTGCGACGGCAGCGGACTCGGAGAGCTGCCGGCCGACGCCAACCTCGGATTGGCGTACACTGGCCCCACCACGCCCGGCCTGACCTTCGCCGTCTGGGACGGCAGCCGCTGGTCGCCCGTGCCGACCGTCGCCGATCCGAACCCGGCCAACCCGTACATCTCGGCCACCATCAGGAGGACTGGTACCTACACCGTCTACCGAGCGCCGTAGGCGCAACCCGAGCGCCGCAGGCGCAGCCCGCTGAACGGCTGCGTGGCGACGGAGGCCGATCCAGCCTCCTGGCCGCCGCCATCGCGCAGCATGCCCGTGGACCCGACGTACTCGTCACACGTCGGGTCCACATCTGTGTGCCCCGTATTTGTGACCTCCGTGTCGGCCGCGGAGTAGGCTACAGTCATGCTGCGAGGGAGATGCATGAACACGTTCCGCATCCTGATTGTCGGGCTGGTGGTGGTGGCGCTGATCGGCTTGCCGTCGATGGTGGCCCCGAGTGGCACCACCTGGGACAGCTCGACGGCGCAGGCCGCGCCGGCTGAGGACCGCCACCCTGAGCGGCGCAACGCCAACCGCAACGACAACAACGGCAACGGCAACGACAACGACCGCGATGACAACGAGAGCGACGAGCACGATGGTGGCGACGGCGGCGATGGTGGCGGCCGGCATCGTCCGACGCAGGGCATGCCCGAGCCGTCCGCGCCAGCCGGCCAGTCCGGCGGCTGCTTCGCGGCCGGCCAGGGCGGGTCGCTGTCGCTCGTGCTGCCGGGTGGCACGGTTCGCCTGGCCGTCGTTCCGACCTCGACGTTCGGCCGCGACAGCCGCGTCACGCTGTCGAAGGTCGATCCCGCCGCCGTGCCGGCCACGTCGGGCCAGCGGCTGGACGATATCGTTTTCGAGCTGCGGGCGCAGGACGGCTGCAACGGCGGCGGCATCGGGGAGCTGCCGGCCGACGCCAATCTCGGGCTGGCCTACGCCGGCGGCGTGACGCCGGGCCTGACCTTTGCCATCCTCGACGGTGACCGGTGGACGCCGGTCCCGACGGTCGCCGATCCAGGCGCGTCCAACGCGTACATCTCGGCCACGGTCCGCAAGGCTGGCACCTACGCGGTGTACCGCGCGCCGTAACCTCACGTTGCCGGAACCCATGCTAACGTGGGAATCGGGAAGACCTCACCCCCCAACCGCCGCGCGGCAGCTGGGGGGTGAGGTCTTCTGTGCCCGCCGGCGACTGTCAGTATCGCTTCAGTTCAGGCAGCTACCGAGTCGGAGGCAGGCCCTCGCGCTGTTGCCGTCGTACGCTGACGGGCGCGGTGAACAACTGGCGGAGGGCTGCCAACGATCCGTCCACCGGCGCGCCGGACTCGTCGGTCAGGCCGAAGACGCGGTCGAGATCCTCGGGGCCGCGCGTGGCCCAGGTGTAGACGACGCCGCCAAGCACCCGCTCGGGATGGGCGCGAATCGTGGCCCAGTACCAGCCGAGCATCTGCGGTCGGTCGGACTCGCCAGCCCCGCCCGGGGAGAACTCCGACACCAGCAGCGGCGCGTCCAGACCGCGCGTCGGCCAGCGTTCGATGACGTCGGCGATGCGCCGGGTGTAGACGTTCGCACCGTAGACGAACCAGGGACGCGCGGCCGGCTGGGCCTGAAGCTGGGCCAGGAAGCGCTCCAGGTAGAGGTCTTCGGCGTCACGGTAGACCACCGGGTGGCTCGGGTCGAGCTGATGCACCAGGTCGATCAGCTCGACGTAAAACCGTGCGAAGTCGTCGGCGCGCTGCTCGCGGGCCGGGTCGTGCTGGCCCTGCACGGCGGTCGGGAAGATCAGCCGGTGCAGGTTCTCGTTGCCGGGGCCCCACATCAGGACGGCCGGATGGTCGCGGTAGCGCAGTATCCAGGCCGTCACCTCCGCGCGAAAACGCGCACGGGTGGCCGCGTCAGCGTAGTCGTAATCCTGGTTCAGCTCGAACGGCATGATGACCTTGAGGCCCTGCCGGTGGGCCTCGTCCAGGGTGACCTCGTCGAACTGATCCTGGAACCACCCTTCGACGGTATTGATGCCGGTCTCGCGCATCAGGGCGAAGTCGCGGCGGTACAGGGCCCGCCGCTCCTCGGTGGGCAGGGCGGCGTACCAGGGGTTGTAGCCCATCCCCTTCACGATCCAGGGGCGGCCGTTGACCCGCAGCGTGTAGGCGTAGCTGCCGCCGTCCAGGGTGACGCGGCTACCGGAGACGGATGCGGACGGAGCTTCGGAGGGGGGCGTCGCGTTGGAGGGGGCCGTCGCGTCGGAGGGGGGCGTCGCGTCGGAGGGGGCCGTCGCGTCGGAGGGGGGCGTCGCCGGCGCAGCGGGCGGATCGGCGGACTCCTCGAGCAGCATCGGCGCAACGGCGACCTCGCCCTCGGCGAAGGTGCGGAGCGGCGACAGGCTCAGCACGAGCGCCAGTCCGACCAGCAGGGCGGGCCGCGCAGCGGGGCGGAGGGTGAGGGGTTTCTTCCGGGACGCGCGCCGGAGCCGCGTGAGCGTCATCAGCACCCACGCCAGCAGCAGGCAGACGCCGATGGCCAGCAGCGCGTTGGCGAGACCGAGGACGGCCGGCGGCACATCGTGGAGCGCCGTCGTCAGCAGGATGCGCTGCCCGTGTGCGTCGACGGGGGTGAGCGCGGCCAGCGCAAACGGCAGGCCCGTCGCTTCGAGGTCGCGGATACTGAGGTCCGTCTCGTGGGCGAGATCGAGCAGCAGCCAGATCTGCCCGAGCCGTCCGGCCACGGCCAGCCACGGACGCCGGGCAGGCCCGACGGCCAGCCCGGCCAGCGCCACCAGGACGCTCGTCGCGAGGATCGCCGCCAGCAGGCGCGCCAGCACGGTGATGCCAGGATCGACCAGCGCGCTGGCGACGGCCCCATCTGCCACGAGCGTCGGATCGCCGAACAACGGGGGCAGCAGGGCATGGAGCCACTGGCCCGGCAGGCCGGCGACGGCCAGGCCGCGCGGATCGATCCCGCCCAGCACCGCCAGCCCGGCGCCGCCGTAGACGGGATCGACCGGGAGCCAGGGGAGCAGCAGACGGTCGGCGGCGTGGGCGGCGGCGCTCAGCCCACCCGCGACCAGCAGCAGGCTGGCCTGCCGCAGACAGGCCAGCAGCGGCGCGGCAACCAGGAACAGCCCGACGCCAGCCGCGAGCGGACGGGCGTCACGCACGGGCGGTTCCATCGCGACCAGCGGAGCTCGGGCGAGCGGCGCGGCCAGGTGAAGAAGCGTGAAACACGGGTGAGCCTCCAGCCAGACGCGTCGAATGTGAAGGTGACATCGTCAGTCTTTACATGGGTGGGCGCACGCGGCCCTGGCCTGACGGGCACGGCCGCGGCGGCTACTCTTCTTCGTCGGGGGGCGGGCCGGCCGTCAGCGTCATGACGGCGCGGGCGGGGACGGTGATGCTCGTCTGGCCGTCCTGCACGGCGATGCGCCCCAGGTGCTCGACGTGGCGATCGCGGTCGGTGACGTAGACCTCAAATGCTCGTGGGGCCGCCCCCGTCAGCGACAGGGTCAGCCCGGTCGGGCCGCCACGGTTGATCAGGGCGACGGTGAGATCGCGCGGGCGGCGCTCGCCGCCGCCGATGGCCAGGGCGGCCAGTCGTTCGGGACCGTCCATCTGGGTGGGGAGGATCGTGGAGCCGGCCTGGACATACGGCAGGATCTGCTGGAAGCCGTAGTAGCGGGTGCGCGGCGCGAACGCCTCGTCTGGCCCCTGGAGGATGCCCCAGCGCGTGACGGCGGCGTGCCCGGCCTGGTAGTAGTCCACGGCGTCCCAGTAGATCGCCGCGTCCGCGCCGGCGTTCATCAGCGAGGCGTAGACCTGGAGGCTGTCCAGCATGTGGCCCAGCTCGTTGGTCGCCTCCTGGCCGCGATCCATCGCCCCGAACCGGAAGCTGGTGTACTCCGTGACGTAGACCGGTAGGCCCGAGCCGGCCGCCCGCACGTCGCCGATCAGCTCCGGCAGCTCGTGGGTCGTGAAATACTCGTGGGTGGCGATGGCGCTGAACCAGCGCAGGGCGTCCGGATTGGCGGCCAACGCCTGCACGTACGGGCGAGCGTTGGCCGCCGAGGCCGTGTCCGGGCCGTAGAGCGTCACGCCAAACGGGGCGACCTTCGGGCCGAGCAGCCGCGCGACCTCGACGTACAGCTCCGGCGAGAGGAACGTGCCATCGCCGCCGTCCGGCTCGTTGGCGACGGTCACCGACCAGATCTGGACGTTCTGGCGAACGGCCAGGTACTCAACCACGGCGGCGACGTACTCCGCGTACGCTTCAGCATGCTCGGGCAGGAGCGCGCCACGCCGCGTGCCGTCGTCGTTGAGCTGGCCGGGGCCGCCCCAGACGCCCAGCATCAGCCGGACGCCGTCGCCGTTCAGCCGGCGGAGCATCGTCCAGCTCGGCGCGTACTTCGGATCGTCCATCAGGCGCTGATAGTGCTCGCGCCCCAGCTCGGCGAGCGGAGCGTCCTCCTGAACGAACGGCAGTTGGCCGGAGTCAACGCGGGCCACCTCCGGCTGAAACGGCGTCAGCAGCTGCCGGTCGAGGACGCGGCGGAAGTCAGGGCAGCTCCAGAGGGTGTGCTCCAGGTTGAAGCCGTGCCCCTGGGTGATGCGCCCCTGGCCCGTGTCGATACGCAGGGCGGCGGTCCGCATCGCGTCGCGCGGCGAGGCGACCCGAACGGGCGGCATCGGAGGATCGGCATGATGCAGCTCCTCGACCGGGCCGGGCGCGCAGCCAAACACGATCTCGGCGTTGGCAGGCTCGGCCTCCGGGAAGAACTGCGCCAGCGCCCGGTCGGCGGTGAGCACCGAGAGCAGCAGCAGCGTGACCAGCACCGAGAGCCGTCGCGCACTCATGAGGCCGCCCCCTCTGCGGCCGCCACCGTGGGCGCACGAGCAGCCCGTTCGCGCGCATCGTCGTGGTACAGGGTTGCCACCGCCTCCAGCGCGTCGTCCACCGGCTGGCCGGCCCCGTCCACCAGTCCAAACTGCCGGTCGACCGCCTCCGGCCCGTCGGTGGACCAGACGTAGACGGCCCCGCCCAGCACGTACTCCGGGTGGGCGCGGATGGCGGCCCACTGCTCGCGGAAGCCGGCCGACCGCTCGCCACGTGAGGCGTTGAGCGGCGCGAACTCCGAGATCAGCAGGCTGGTGGGGATGCCGCGCGCGGGCCACGCCTCGACGATGTCGGCCAGGCGCGGGGTGTAGGCGTTGACACCGTAGACCAGCCACGAGCGGTCGGCCGGCCGCTTGGCCAGCGCGCGCGCCAGCCACGGCGCGTAGGCATCTTCGGCCTCGCGGTACAAGACGGGATGGGCCGGATCGAGATCGTGGATCAGGTCGGCCGCCTCGAGCAGCAGCCGCGACCACGCCTCGGCCCAGGCTGCCTGTTCGACGGTCGGCGGGCTGGCGCACCAGGAGGGCGGCACCGTCCGTTGGAGCACCTCGTTGCCGACGGCCCACAGGCGGAGGGCCGGGTGCAGGTGGTACTGCTCGACCCAGGCACGGATCGTGTCGAGGAAGCCGCGCCGTACGGCCGGGCTGCTGAGGTCGGCGGTGAAGTCCACGTCGAACGGCAGCGCCACGCCAAGCCCCACCTGCCAGGCTACGTCCAGCGCCAGCCCGTCGAGGACGGCCGGATCCCAGCCGATCAGCGTGTTCACGCCAGCGGCAGCCATCAGCGCGAGATCCCGATCCAGCCGCTGGCGACGGACGTCAGGCGAGAGGCCGTCCAGCACCGGGCTGTAGCCCATCCCACGGATGGTCTCCGGCTGGCCGCCGACGGCGTAGCGATACTGGCCGCCCGACGCCTGGATGGTGGTGACGAGCGCCCCAGATGGCGCCTGCCAGCCGGTCCGACCGTCTGGCGGGGCGAACGGGGCCGGCTCGTGAGGCGGGGAGTCACAGGCCGCCGGGCCGGCGGCCAGCACGATGCCTCCTGCGCGGCGACCGTTGGAGACGTGGCCGCCGAGCGCCGTCGCCAGCCCGAGGGTGGTCCCGGCGAGCAGCGCCAGGAGCCGGCGGCGCGAGGCCTGCCCGCAAGCGCCGGCTGGCCCGCGAGCGCTGCGCGTCTGCTCCACCTCAGCGTGGTCCGTGGTAGATGTACTGGACGCCGAGCGTTCCATCGCTGTACTCCTGGACCGCGAAGGTCAACTGCCGACTCGGCGTGGCCCGCGGCTGCCACGTCACCCACCATTCGCCGCGCACGCCGTTCTCTTCGGCCCAGGCCACCCGCCGCTGGTCGCGGACGCGTTGCACCGTCAGTTCGGCATCCTGGGGTGCGGTCCGGGCAACATTCCCCACGTCGCCCATGATCGAGGTATCTGCCGTGGCCGGCAGCAGGTCGGTGCCGCGGCCCTCCTGGATCGCGCCGATGGCGTAGCGGGCGAAGTGCCAGACGCGGGCGTCTCCGACCTGGGCGGGCGTGATCCGGGCCGGCTGCGCCTGCCGGGCAGCCCCGCGATAGACGGCGCTGATCGCGGCGAACGCGCCGTCGACCGGCTTGCCCGCGCCGTCCACCAGCCCGAACACACGGTCAACCTCCTCCGGGCCATCCGTGGTCCAGGCGTAGACGGAGCCGCCGAGCACCCAGCCGTTCGCGCCGCGCACCATCTTCCACATCTCGCGCAGCCCCTGCGGGCGGTCGGCCGGGCTCATCCCGCCCGGCGCAAACTCCGAGACGAGGAGCGGCGTATCCCAGCCCTGATGCGGCCAGGAGGTCAGAATCTCGGCGAGACGCGGCGTGTACGCGTTGATGCCGTAGATCAACCAGGGGCGGCGCCCGGTGGTGTGCCCCGACGCCGACGGCGGGGCGTCGCCGGGCAGCGTGTCGGGCCGGGGCTGGCTGCTTTGCAGCGCATCGCGGAGCCACGTCAAGTAGGCGTCTTCGGCATCGCGGTGTACGACCGGGTGGTCGGGATCGACGGCGTGGACCGCGTCGATCAGCTCGACGTAAAACCGTGCGAACTCGCGGGCGCGCTGCTCCCAGGCCGGGTTGGAGCGCATCGGCATCCACGAGGGATAGACTAGCTTGTGCAACACCTCGTTGCCGATGGCCCACATTCGCACGGCCGGGTGATGCCGCTGCTGCTGCACCCAGGCGACGACCTCGCGGGTGATCCGCTCGCGCACGGCCGGGTCGCCATAGGCGGCCTCCGGGTCCAGCTCGAACGGTGGCGCGACACCAAGCCCGTGGCGCTGGGCAGCGTCCAGCAGGGCGACGTCGAACTCGTCCTGCTCCCAGCCGAAGACCGTGTTGACGCCAGCTTTCCGCAACTCCGCGAAATCGCGGTCCAGACGCCGAGTCCGCTCCTCCGGCGCGAGTCGCCGATACTGGACGTTGTAGCCAATCCCCCGAATGACCTGGGGGATGCCGTTGACGGTGTACTGATAGCGGTAGCCGCTGCCGCTCACGGCGACCACCGAAGGCGACGACTGCTCGCCAGCCGGCTGCGCCGGCACACCGAGCGACGGGCCGGCCGGCGGTGCCGGGCCGCCGTTTGGCGCCAGCACAGCCGGTTCGGCCGACGCACCTGATCCGGTGCTGGCAGGTTCCGGGGTCAGCGCGTTCGGGGAAAGCTCGTCTACGGCGGCAGCGGCAAGGAAGTGTGTACGGGCATCCGCGAGATCGCCCAGCGGCGACACGGCAATCGCCAACGCCAGCGCGGCAAGCACCAGCACCTTGCCCACCCGCACCGGGTGCAGGTCAGCCAGACGCCCGGGCATGGTACGTCGACGCTCGCGCTGCCAGCCAGATCGGAGACGACCGTTCCGCGGCAGCATTGCGGGCCGAGCGGCCGGCCGGCCAAGACGACGCAGGAGTGCTGTCGCCAGCAGGGCGGCCAGGACCGGCAGACAGGCGATCGCCGTGATCCCGAGGCCCAGCACGACGTCGCGGACCGGGTCGGAGAGCCCTTCGAGGGTCTCCGCCAGGCGCGGGCCGGCCTGGACGTCGCCGGAGAGCAGCATCGCGATGGCGAACGGGACGCCGGCCGCCTCGACCTCGGCAAGGTCGGGCGGTGCATCGACGAGATTGTTCACGACGACATGGGCGTGCACGATGACCCCTGCGACGAGCAGCCAGCGCCGGCCGGGCCGGGCCGTCCGAATGGCCAGTACCCCCAGTCCGATCAGGGCGGCGTCGGCGAGCGCGCTGCACAGCCAGCGGCTGACGACCGTCGATCCGGGCGCGACGACGGCGCTGGCCCAGGCGCCGGCCGCCAGCAGCGCGGGAGGCTGAAAGACGGCCGGCCAGCGCTCGTGGATCGCCGGCCCGAGCGGAGCCGCCAGCGCCAGCCCGCGCGGCTCGATGCCGCCAAGGGTCAGGAGCGCCGCGCTGGTGTAGATCGGGTCGAGCGGCAGCGCGCGGAGCAGCCCGCTGGTGGCCGCGTACCAGGCGAGATCGCCCATGAGATGGGCAACAGCCAGGACGATCAGCTCATGGACGAGCGCCAGCGGCGGGGCGAGCAGGCCGTAGCAGGCGACGCCGCCGACGAGGACGCGCACAAACGTCGGGAGGGCGAGCCAGCGGGTGCGGGGCCACGACCAGCAGCGAGCGGCGGGCGAGGAGCGCAGTGCGCGGGAAGCGCTGAGCATGCAGGCTCCGGGGCGGCCAGCAGCACGGGGCAACCGCCAACTGTGAAGATCCGCGCAAGCATCTTCGCAGAATCATGAAGATAGGGGCAAGTATCTTAAAGATCAACGCCGAAAGCGGCCTCGGCCGGCCCACTGCCACCTTCACCTGCCCCTTCCTGCCACAATAGGCTCACGTCGGGTTCCGTGGGCGGAGAAGGTGGTGAGGATGCAGGTCGGCGACACGCTCCAGGTCGAGGTCTACGCCCACGGCGGCTGGTGGAAAGACAGCGCCGGCCGCACCGGCCAGGTGGCCGAAGACTCGGCCCGGAAAGGCCCGCTGGCGACCGTCGCGGTGGTGGCCAACCGGCTGGGGATGGACGGTTGGGAATTGACTGAGGTCGTCAGCCAGCCGCACAGCATCTACCGGCTGGCGTTCAAGCTGGCCTACCTGATGGAAGACGAGGACGAGGCCGCCGGCGGCGACTCCACGGCCTGAGCGGCCGACCGGCTGAGCGGCCCGCCGGCAGCACCATGCTGCTGTGCTGTCGTGGCCGGCGCACGGCTCCGCATCTCCGTCCGCGATGGCGTCCACTGGCGTGCTAACCTGTGGGCCATGTGGCAACGCATGCGGAGGCTGCTGCGGGCGGCTGGCGTGCTGGCGGACGCGGGTGCGTGGGTCCTGGATGGTCGGGTGCTGGCGTGCGCCTATCCCCGACGCGAGGCGGCGCTCGCGGCGCTTGCCGGCCAGGGCATCACGCTGCTGGTCAACCTCCACCAGCGCGCCCACCGGCCGGAGCGGCTCGCCCAGCATGCCATGACAGAGCTGCACCTGCCGGTTCGCGACTTCACCGCGCCGAGCGCCGAGCAGATCGAGCAGGCTGTGGCGGCGCTCGGGCAGGCCCAGGCCGAGAGGCGGCGCGTCGCCGTGCACTGCGGCGGCGGCCTCGGGCGGACCGGCACGGTGCTGGCCTGCTACCTCGTGGCGCAGGGGCGGACGGCTGAGGCGGCCATCGCGGAGATCCGGCGCGTGCGGCCGGGGTCTGTCGAGACGGCCGGGCAGGTGGCAGCGGTCCAGGCCTACGCAGCGGCTCAGTCAGGCGCGCTCGGCGGCTCGGCCAGCCCGTCCCCGTCGGCCTGACCGTCGGCGTGCAGCGGCAGCCACAGTGCGAACGTCGTGCCCTGGCCTTCGCCAGCGCTCTCAGCCCAGAGCCGGCCGCCGTGCTGCTGCGCGATCTGCCGGCAGATGTAGAGGCCCAGCCCGAGGCCAGGGATGTTCGCGGTCTGCGCGTTCGGGGCCCGTCCAAACGGCTCGAAGATGTGCTCGGCAGCGCCCGGCGGCAGCCCGATGCCACGATCCTCGACCAGCAGCAGCACGCCGTCGCCCTCGGATGTGAGCGTCACGCGGATCTCACCCCGGTCCGGCGAGTACTTGGCGGCGTTGTCGAGCAGGTTGGTCGCGATCTGCTCGACCCGGTCAGGATCGAGGAAGGCCCGCGGGAGGCCTTCCGTGACCTGCAGGCGGACCACCTGAGCCGGATCCAGTGGCTGCCGCGCCACCGACTCCCGCACCAGGGCCGCCAGGTCGATGCGCCGCCGGCGCAGGGGCAGCTCACCGCGCTGCAGCCGTGACACGTCGAGCAGGTCTTCGGTGAGCGTCGCAAGCCGCCCCGCCCCGGACTCGATAGAGGAGAGATACCGTTCGAGACGCTCGGCATCCAGGCGGCCGGTGCGCTGGCTGCGACGGGCCAGCTGGGCCGTCCCTTTGAGGCCCGCCACCGGGTTCCGCAGCTCGTGGGAGGCGATGGAGAGAAACTCGTCGCGGATCCGCACCGCCTCTTCGGCAACCTGCCGCGCCTCGACCTGCGCCGTCACGTCGTAGGCATGCACGAACACGCTCTCCACCGCGCCATCGACCGTCCGCACGGGCGCGTACACGAGGTTGAAGTAGATCGTCTTCAGCGCCCCGCCCTCGCCCACCGCGAGCTGGGCCGGCAGCTCGCTCGCCACGTACGGCTCGCCCGTCTGGTACACCCGGTCCAGCAGCTCGATGATCCCCTGACCCTCCAGCTCCGGCAGGGCATCACGGATGGACTTTCCCATGACGTCGCGGTCGCCAACGAGCTCGACGTAGCGGGCGTTCGCCAGGGTGTAGACGTGGTCCGGGCCGTCCAGCAGGCACATGGCGGCTGGCGCCTGCTCCAGCAGCCGCTCAAGCTGAGAGCGGGCGGCGCGCTCCTGGCGCACGGACTCGGTGCGCAGCAAGGAGAGCTGAACCTGCGTTTCGACCCGCGCCAGCAGCTCGCGCGCCGAAAACGGCTTGGTCAGGTAGTCGTCCGCGCCGCCTTGCAGGCCCTCGATGCGGGCCTCCTCGCCGGCCCGCGCCGAGAGCAGCAGGATCGGGATCTCGCGGGTAGCCGGGTCAGCCCGGAGCGCCGCTACCAGCTCGAAGCCGTCCATGCGGGGCATCATCACGTCGGACAGCACGAGGCCCGGCCGCCGGGCGCGCGCGGCATGCAGGGCCGCCTCGCCATCCGCCACCGCCTCGACCTGGTAGAACCCCTGGAGCAGCCGCGTCACGTACTCCCGCATGTCGCGGTTGTCGTCGGCCAGCAGCACGCGGATGCGCGGGCCGACCCGCTGGCCTGGCAGCGGCGCGCGGAGCGGTGGCGCGCGGAGCGCCGGCGCATCCGACGCCAGCACGTCGAGCCAGCCCCGCTCGTCGTCCACTGAGGGCGCATCCGGCAGCCAGTGCATCGCCTCCTCGATGAACGGCGCTGCGCCCGTGGCTGTCGAGTCGACCGTGCGGGCCACGCCGATCCGGTCGGCCGGCAGGTGCTCCTTCCCGAGCGGCAGGGTGACGGTGAACGTCGTCCCACGGTCCAGCACGCTCTCGACGCTGATGGTCCCACCATGCAACTGCACCAGCTCTCGCACGAGCGCCAGCCCGATGCCGCTGCCTTCGTGGGTCCGGCCCCGCGCACCGTGGACCCGGTGAAACCGCTCGAACACCCTCGGCAGCTCGTCGGCGGCGATACCGGTGCCGGTGTCCGCAACCTGTAGCTCGACGTGGTCGCCCCGCACCCGCAGCGAGACCGCGATGCTGCCCGCGAAGGTGAACTTGAAGGCGTTCGAGATCAGGTTGAGGACGATCTTCTCCCACATCTCGCGGTCCACGTAGGCGGTGACCCCGGCCGGCAGTGGCGGGCAGTCCACCACCAGGGTGAGGCTGGCACGCTCCACGGCGGACCGGAAGTTGGAGGCCAGATCGGCGGAGAAGGCCGGCAGATTCGTTGCCTCATACGATGCCTGCACGCGCCCGGCCTCGATGCGCGAGAAATCGAGCAGGGTGTTGACCAGCCGCAGCAGGCGGCGGGCGTTGCGCCGAGCGACTTCGAGCCGTTCCCGCTGCGCTGGCGGGAGCGGCTGGAGATCGTCGGCCAGGGCGTCCTCGGTCGGGCCGAGCAGGAGGGTGAGCGGCGTGCGGAACTCGTGGGAGACGTTCGAGAAGAAGACGGTCTTGGCACGGTCCAGCTCCGCCAGGGCTTCGGCGCGGCGGCGCTCGTCCTCGTAGGCCTGGGCAGTCGCCATGCTGGCGGCGATCTGCCCCACCACCAGATCGAGGAAGCCTCGGTAGGTGTCGTCGTACTGACGGTACGGGTTGAGCCCGGCGACCAGGACGCCGGCCACGCCAGCCCGCCCGGAAGAGGTCACGGGCAAGGCAACCGCCTGGCAGGGCGGGCGGTCCCAGGCGCCTGTCGGGAGGATGCCGGCCCACCCATCGAGATCGATCAGGTGGGCCGGCTCGCCGGTCCTGGCAACCTCGCCGAGGGGCCAGCGGACGCCGCCTGCAGCCAGGGACGTGCCATCCGCCGCGGGCGGCGTGCTGGCGGTCAGTGGCAGCGCGTGCGGCGCGGCCGGGTGTCCAGGCTCGATGCCGGCCGCCCCGGCCAGCACGGCGCGCTCGCCGTCGCGGTCGACGAGGTAGAGCAGGGCGAACGGCAAGTCGTGCGGGTTGGCCGCGAGGCCGCGCGCGCTGAGGGTGCAGGCCGCGTCGATGGTGCGGGCGTCGGCAGTGGCGGCGGCCAGCTCGCGCAGCAGGCTCAACTGACGCTGCCCGATGATCCGCTGGGTATCCTCGTTGTTGGCGCAGAAGATGCCGCCGACGCCGCCCTCGTCGTTGGGGACCGGGCTGTAGGAGAACGTGTAGTACGTCTCCTCCTGGTAGCCGTTCCGCTCCATGATCAGCAGGAGCGACTCGTCGAAGGTGCCTTCGAGGCCGCCCAGCGCGGCAACCGCGCGCGGCTCGATCTGCGGCCAGATCTCGCGCCAGACCTCGCTGGCCGGACGGCCCAGGGCGCCCGGGTGCTTGCCACCCAGGACGGTGCGGTAGGCATCGTTGTAGATGTTGGTCAGCTCGTCGCCCCACCACACGAACATCGGCTGGCGCGAGGTCAGCAGGATGCGGGTCGCGGTCTTGAGCGCCTGCGGCCAGCGCTCGACCGGCCCGAGCGGTGTGGCGGCCCAATCAAACGCCCGCATGCGCGCGCCCATCTCCCCGCCGCCGGCCAGGACGCTGTGGGCGACTGGCGGTGCATCGTCGCTGACCTCAGGCTGTATGGTGCGCCCCACTCCCACTCCCACTCCTTCTCCCTTTCCCTCTCCCGTGCCTCATCGTGAGGCGCACGATTCTGCCGTCAGGGTGCTCTCTCGGAACAGGACCGCGCCGCAAATCGGCAGCCCTTATGCATAAACCGTGCCGGATGTGGACGTCTCGGTGAGACATGCCTTCGGCACGGTTTATGCGAGAGGAGTGAGCCCGTGAGGAGCCGCTGATGCCTACTATCCTCCTGGTGGATGACGTCCCACAGATTCGAGACGTCGTAGAAGCGTTCCTGAGTGACGAGGGGTACGACGTCCGGACGTGCGCGTCAGCCGAAGACGCCCTGGCCCACCTGGGCCAGTCCGTGCCAGACGTGATGATTCTGGACGGACGGTTGCCGGGCATGTCCGGCTGGCAGTGCCTCGAGAAGCTGCGCGCCAGTGAGCGAACCGCCCGCCTGCCGGTGCTGATGCTGACCGCCGCGCCCAAAGACGGGCAGGCGTACCTCTCCGCCTCCGGCGACGGCTGCACGGGCTGTCTCGTGAAACCATTCGACCTCGACATCCTGCTTGAGTCAATCGAGCGCGTCATCGAAGGCTGTCAGCCAGCGCCCCTGTCCGCCTGAGGTTCTCCAAGACGCGCGCGTCATGCCCGCGCATTGCGTCTTGTGTGCGTCCAGACCACCCGGAGTCACTGACCCCGTGACCTTCTTCCCGCCGCCGGGACACCCATGACCGAGCGTACCGGCCCCCTCGCCTCGGTCAGGCCTGTGCGCCGTATCGAGCCGGACCAGGACGGTGGCGATGACCGGCTGCGCCCGGCGCTCGCTGCTGCCGACCGAGGGTGACCCGCGCATGCTTCGGCTGGTCCTCGCCAATCTGCTGTCGAACGCGATCGAGTTCGGCCGGACCCGCGCGCCGGCCGTCATCGCGGTGGGCTGGCGTCTCGAAAGCGCTGAGGTGGCCTACTTCGTGCAGGACAACGGTATTGGCTTCGAGATGAGCACGGAAGCCGTTCGCCAACTGGGACTCTCTTGGGCACTCTTGAATCAACCGGCGCGTCTGTGACGTGCGCGGCGAACGTCTCCGCCCTACGTCTCCCGATCGTGGAAGATCGGCCGTACGATGCCGAGTTGCTGTTGCGCGAGCTGAAGCGGGCGCACCATCCGGCAGCCAGCGGCACGCAGCGGACGCCGGGCAGCGGGCTGCGAACGACGATCCCCAGCGGGGGCCGGGGGTGACGGATGGGTAGCGCCGGACGGGTACTGGTGGTCGAGGATGAGGAATCCATCGCCCAGTTCGTGACGGACGTCCTGCGCGACGAGGGGTACGAGGTCCGTCGGGCGCTGCACGGGCGGGATGCGCTCGACGTGCTGGAAGACTGGACGCCGGACCTGATCGTGCTGGATCTGATGATGCCGGTGATGGACGGGCGCGCGTTCCGCACGGCTCAGCGGGCGCTCGAAGGCGGCTGGGACCGCATCCCGGTGGTGGTGCTGTCCGGGGCGCGCGAGGCCCGGGCCATCGCCGACGAGCTGGATGTGGCGGCGACGCTCACGAAGCCGTTCGACATCGAGGATCTGCTGGCAACCATCGCGAGGCTGCTGCAGCGCGCCTGACGGCGGATTTCTCCTTGCCGGCAGGCCGAGCGTGCGCGTGCCCCCGGGCACGGACGGTTGTCATGGACAGGTAGTGTCACTCGTCAGCACCGTCTGGCCCCCGTTCGGCGCACAGTGATGGTGGAAGCGTGCCTGCCCGCATGCCCTGCTGCTGAGGCGTCGGGCATCACCGTCTCTCGAAAGGAGGCGCAGGGTGATCGGCACGGTGATCGGCCATTACAAGGTCCTCAAGCTCCTGGGGCAGGGCGGAATGGCCTCGGTCTTCCTGGCCGAGCAGCTTGGACTGCGGCGTCAGGTTGCCCTCAAGCTGCTGCACCCGGCCCTCGCGCAGGACGACATAATCGTGCAACGCTTCTTGCGCGAGGCGCGCATCGCCGCGAACCTCCGGCACGATCACATCGTCACCATCTACGACGTGGGGCAGGCTGAAGGCTCCCACTACATCGCGATGCGCTACATCGAGGGGGAGAGCCTCTCCCAACTGCTGCACCGCGAGGGTCCGCTCGATCCGCGGCGTGCCCTGTCGATGTTGGAGCAGATCGCCGGCGCGCTCGACTTCGCCCACGAACACGGCGTGCTGCACCGGGACATCAAACCGGCCAACATCATGGTGGAGCCGGGCGACGTGCTCACGCTGACCGACTTCGGCATCGCCCGGGCCGGCGGCCAGAGCAACCTGACCTCGGCGCGGATGGTCATCGGCACGCCGCAGTACATGTCGCCGGAGCAGGCGCGGGGCGGCAGCGTGGACAAGCGCTCCGACCTCTACGCCCTCGGCGTGATGCTCCACGAGATGCTGAGCGGCCGGCCGCCGTTCAGCGCCGACACGACGCCCTCGCTCTTGTTCATGCACGTCCACGAGCCTCCGCCCCCGCTCGACACGGTCCGGCCGGGGTTGCCGCGTGCCCTCAACGGTGTGGTGGCCCGCGCGATGGCGAAGGATCCCGCCGCCCGCTACCAGACGGCGCGTGCGCTGGTGGACGCCACGCGCGATGCGTTGACCGGCACGTCGCCGGCCGGCCATGAGGCGGCAGCAGGCGCAGGCGCAGGCGAGACGAGCCTCTACGAGCCGACGGTCGCCACGCCAGCGCCACCGCCCCGCCAGACGCCGTCTCCGAATCAAGCGCCGGCCCCGGCCTGGGGGACGCCAGCAGCGGCAGCCTCGCCCGTCTCGGCGTGGCCGCCGGTGGCCGGGCCGCTGCCGCAGGGCTACCAGCAGCCGACGAGCTACCAACCCGAGAGCTGCCAGCCCCCGGGCTATCCGCCGTCGCTGCCCGCGTACCAGCCGCGGGCCGTCGTGACGGCAACGCCGCCCCCGGTCCAGGCCGGCCCGCCGAGTACCGCGCCGGCCTACACCCCGGCCCCAGCCCCCTCCCCACTGCCGGCCCAGGCTGCCAGCTACCCTGGCAGCATCCCGACGGGGCCGGTCATGCTGTACGGCGCGGACGTGATGACGCCGACCGGCTTCCCCGTGGACGGCCGGCGCGCGCCGCTCGTCAACTCCTGGCTGGTGGCGTTTGCGCTGGTCATCGTGCTGATCGTGGTGCTGTTCGGCGGGCTGCTGGTGCTGCATCAGGTGGGCCTGCTCGAACGGATGGTTGGCCCGGGGACGCCCGTCGCGGTGAGCACGGTGGGCACGACGATGGCGACGCCCGCGCCGGCCGTGGAAGAGCAGACAACCCCTGTCCCAGCCACGCCGTCTGCGTCGCAGACTGTCGCCGCACCGGCTGCCGCCCCCACGTCCCCACCCACTGCTGTACCCACACCCCTGCCGGCCGCCGTGCCCACCCCGACCTCGATCCCGCCCGGCGACCGCGTCGTGCAGGCCCAGCAGGCGGCTGAAGGCGGCGACCTGACCGGCGCGATCTCCCGCCTGGAGACGATGCTCGGGGATCCCGAGGTGCAGGTTGATGGCGCGGTGATGGACGACATCCACGAGACGCTTCGCAAGCTCTACGTGGCGCACGGAAGCCGGTTGCTGGAGGCCGGCCGCCTCGACGAGAGCGCCGCCCGCTTCGAGCAGGCGTTGCGGCTCGCGCCGAACGACGGCGACGCCCTGAGCGGCCAGCAGCAGGTGACGCTGGCCCGCCACTACGCCCGGATGGAGGCCGCCTGGGGCCGCGACGACGAGGCGGCCATCGCCGCGCTCGAAGCGATCATGCAGGTGGACGCCGGCTTCCGCGACACCCGCGAGAAACTGTACGCGCTGCTGATCGCGAAAGCTGACCGGCTCATCGCGGCCGGCGACCGCAACGGCGCGTTCCCGGTGCTGACCCGCGCCCAGAACGTGATCCCCGGGCGGCCAGAGGCGCGGCAGCGGCTGGCGTCCTACACGCCGACGCCGGCCCCCCGCCCGACGACCATCGGGAGGCCGGTATGAGCCATGACGGCGTGCCGCGCAGCGGAGGGGGCTGGCGGGTGAGGGCCCTCCGATAGCACTTCTGCTCGTGCGGCTTGGCGATTGGTGGTACGCAGATGTTCGCCCTGACAACCTTCCAGGCACGCGGCGCAATCGTCTCCGATCCTGGCCGGCTGCGCCCCGTCAACGAGGACTGGTGCGGCTCGCTCGATCCCGACGAGGCCGGCGAGGCCGCCGGACATCCTTCCGTCTGGATCGTGGCGGACGGCCTCAGCCAGCATGGGACCGGCCGCGACGCCGCCCGGCTGGCCGTCGAGACGTTCCTGCGGGCCGGCTGGGACCACTCGGGGCAGGACTACGGCGCGACGCTTCAGACGGCGGCCCAGCAGGCCAACCAGCGGCTCTGGGAGCTTGGGCAGCAGGCGCGGCCCGCCGAGAAGCGGTGGGCCACGACCGTCGTGGCGGCGGTGCTGCGCGATGGTGAGACCTGGATCCTCGCGGCCGGCGACTGCCGAGCGTACCTGCTGCGGGCGGGCACGATCCGCCAGATCACCCGGGACCACACCCTCGCCGCCGAGGAGGTCCGGCTCGGGCGGCTGCGCCCCGACGAGGCCGAGCACCATCCCGGCCGCCACACGCTGCTGCGCTGCCTGGGGAACCGGCCGACCGTCCAGCCAGACCTCTTCCACGAGCGGCTGATGGCTGGCGACCGGCTGCTGCTCTGCTCGGACGGGCTGTTCCGGCACGTCGCGGACGCCGAGCTGCTGCGGATCGGCAGCCAGGGCGACCCGCGGATGACAGCGCACCGTCTCCTGGAGCTGGCAAACCAGCGCGGCGGCACCGACAACATCACCGTCGGGATCGTGGAGATCGCGGCGCTCCCGGAACATGAGGGACGCGAGTGGGGCACCGGGCAGGCCACCACGATGGCGCCTCCGCTGTCCAGCACGTCGCCCCCGTTGCCACCGGCGTCGCCCTGGCCGATTGACTCGTCTGCCCACCCGGCTTCCAACCTGTCTACCGGCCCGTCCGGCCGTCCGTCAGCGGCGGGCCTGGGCGGCGCGATGCCGGCGACGAGGGGCCACGCAGCCTCGGGCATGCATCCTGAGCCGCCGGTCAGCCGGCTGGCCGTGCTCTCGACGGCGGCGCGGTGGATCGGCTCGCACCCCGGCCTCGCCGAGACGCTGGACGCCATCCTGGCCGGCGCGCTCGCGGTGGCCGAGGCGCGGCGGGCCGCCATCCTGCTCGCGGACGAGCCGGCCGCCCGCCCGGTCTTCGCGGCCGGACGCGGGCTGACGGCCGCCGACCTGGCTGCCGACCTGGACGCACGCCCCGATGCCGACCACAGCACTCCCGCGCGGCTGGTCGAGCAGGTGCTCCAGAGCGGCCAGCCGATCCTGGCCGGCGACGCCGTCGTGGCCGATCCCGGGCTGGGGGTCCAGGTCTCGGCCAACGGGCACGGTCACGGCCATCACGCCGGTCATGGCTCGGGTCACGATCTGGGTCAGGGTGCGGCGCTGTGTGTGCCGCTGGTCGCTGGCGAGCGCTGCATCGGGGCGCTCTACGCCGACGCCCCGAGCGTGGGCACGGCGTTCACGCTGGTGGATCTCGACCTGCTGACGACGTTCGCCAGCCTCAGCGCGGCGGCTATCGACAGCGCCCAGCTGCGGGCGCGCTACGAGCAGCAGGTCCGCCAGATCGGCTCGCTGCAGACGGCCCAGGACCGCATCCTCAGGAGTGTCAGCAGCGGGATCATCGCAGTTGACCGCGAGGGCGTCATCACCAGTTGCAACCGCGCCGCCGCCGAGATGCTGCTGGTGGATCCATCCGCCGTGGTCGGGACGCCGCTCGGCAGCATCTTGCCACCGCGCTTCATGCTGGCCCTCGGCGCGCCGTTCGCCGGCTCCGGCGACGATCCCGGCGTGACGATCCAGGGCTTCGACATGGTGGGCGAGCTGCGCGGGCGCGGCTACGTCCACTTCGAACACCGCCTCTCGCCGCTCAAGGACGACGCCGGCGGGACGGTCGGCTACGTGCTGGCGCTCGAAGACCGGACCTTCCTGGCGCGGCTCGAACGGGAGCGGCGCGAGGCCGGCGCCGAGCGCGAGCGGATCATGCGGATCTTCGGCGGGATGATGTCGCCAGACGTGCTGCAGGAAGTCCTGCGGATCGGCGGGGAAGGCTCCGGGTTCGGGGGCGACCGCCGCACGCTGACGATCATGTTCGCGGACATTCGCGGCTTCACGGGCCTGTCTGAGCGGTTGCCGCCCGAGGACGTGGTCGAGATCCTGAACGGCTACCTCGGGGCGGCCACCGACGTGATCCTGGAGCACAAGGGCAGCATCGACAAGTACATCGGCGACGCCGTCATGGCGCTGTTCGGCGCGCCCGCGCCGCTGGAGAACCACGCCCTCCAGGCCGTCAGGGCGGCCCTGGCGATGCAGAAGCGGTTTGCCGAGCGGCCCGCCCCAGAAGGGCATCGGGCGTCGTTCGGCATCGGCATCAACACTGGATCGGGTATCGTCGGGATGATCGGGTCGCCCGACGTCAAGAGCTACACGGCCATCGGGGACGTGGTGAACGTCGCCGCGCGGCTGGAGGGCGAGGCGCGGGCCGGCGAGGTGCTCATCACCGACGACACCTACCAGCTGGTGCACGACGACGTGGAGGTCGAAGGCCTCGGCTCGATCTACGTCAAAGGCCGGGTGACGCCCGTGGCCGTCTACAAGGTGCTGCGGGTCCGGGAGGCGGCGGAGCGAGCGCCCGCGGGCAGCCCCGCAGGCAGACATGGCGAGCGCGGCCGGCTGTAGAAGCGTGCGCGGAGAGAACGGATCATGACCATGAACGGGAAACGACAGGTTGCGTACCGACTGCTGCTGGTCTGCCTGATGGCGGTTGCCGGCGCCCTGTGGCCGAGGACGGCGGAGATGCAGGGGGGCTGTCCGCCGCTGGCCCGGAGCGGCCCGATCGTCGTCAACGTGCCGCGCGTCCAGCCGGCGCTCGGCTCGGCCACGGCCGGCGACCTGATCGTGCCGCCAGGGGTGACCTGCTCGCTGGAGAACGCCCAGCACTTCGGGAACATCGAGGTGAAGCCCGGCGGCACGCTGCAACTGATGGGCACGACAGTGGCGGGGAACGTCAAGTCCGAGGGCGGCCAGGCCATCACGATTGACGGCTCGCGGCTGATGGGCGAGCTGCTGGCCGAAGGCGGCGGCCCCGTCGCGGTGCGGACGAGCGACGTGGCCGGCTCGCTGACCGTCGTCGGGACGGCCGGCGGCGTGACCGTCAACAAGACGACGATAGGCGGGGCGCTGCTGCTGACGAGCAACGGCGACGGGATCGAGATCACCGAGAACACGATTGGCGGCGAGCTGCGCTGCGGCGACAATCCGGGAACGCTGACGGTGCAGGGGAACAGCGTGACCGGGGATGTGGACCCGGCCTGCGGCGCAAGCTGAAGGTTGACCGGTCTCCAGGATGGCTGGGGGAGGCAGACCTCGAACACCCGATGCTCGACGACAACGCCACAGGTGAAGGCTTCCGTCATCCTGAGCGGAACGACCCATTCGACAGGCGCAGGGCAGGGCTTGCGACTTCCTACCCCGTCATCCCGAGCGGAACGAGCTTGCGAGTGGAGTCGAGGGATCTTCCCCCACGCCACGAGAGGAGAAGATCCCTCCACTCCGCTCGTTCCTCGCCGCGGTCGGGGTGACATCTCTTTACGGTCAGTGTGGTCCCGGCGAGGGCGGCTGCAATCTGGGGTGACTGATGACACTCCAACAGCGCGTAGGGCAGGTCTGGCTGCTGCTGATGGTCGTCGGCGTCGTCGGCACACTCGGCTACGTCGTCATCGAAGGGTGGAGCCTCTTCGACGGTCTCTACATGACCGTCATCACCCTGGCGACCATCGGCTACGGCGAGGTCTACCCGTTGTCGATGGCCGGCCGGGCGTTCACGATGGTGCTGATCGTGGCCGGCGTGGGCGTGGTCGCCTACGGCTTCAGCACCATGACGGCGCTCTGGGTCGAGGGCACCGTCTCTGATGTCTGGGAGCGCCGACGTATGGAACGGCAGATCTGCGCCCTCAAGAACCATGTCATCGTCTGCGGCGGCGGCCAGACCGGGCGGCACATCGCGGAGGAGCTGACGAAGGCCGAGATGCCGTTCGTCGTGATCGAGCTGGACGACGGCCGGCTGCAAACGCTCCGCAAGCGCGATCCGACCATCCTGACCATCGCCGGCGACGCGACCGATGTCGAGGTGCTCAAGCACGCCGGCGTCGAGCAGGCGTTCGGGCTGGCCGCCTGCATGCCGGCCGACAAAGACAACCTGTTCACGCTGCTGACGGCGCGCGATCTGAACCCGAACATGCGGATCGTGACGCGGGTCATCGCCGACGACGCCAACGCGCGCCTGCAGAAGGTCGGTGCGGACGCCGTCGTCTCGACCTCGCGGATCGGGGCGCTGCGGATCGCCTCGGAGATGCTGCGGCCCCACGTCGTCAGCGTCCTGGACGCGATGCTCCGCGAGCCAAGCCCGATCCGGGTGCAGGAGGTGCGAGTCGGCGTGGGCGGGGCCGGCAAGACGCTCGGCGCACTCGACATGCAGGCCCGCACCGGCACCATCGTGTTCGCGATGCGGGCGGCCGGCGACCGTCACCACATCTTCAACCCGCCGCCGGACCGCGTGCTGGTGGAGGACGACATCCTGATCCTCTGCGCGGACCCGGTCCAGGTGGAGCATGCGCGGCAGGTGGCGGAGAGCGGCTGAGGCTGCCGCGCGTCCGTGTCCTCCGGCGTGTCCGTGCGTAGCCTGTGACGCCGGCTGCTGTACGATGTGCTGCTGGCGTGGCATGCTGTGACAGCCAGCGTCGGCGTGTGGAGGGAAAGCGATATGCAGCTCGCGCTCTCCAGCGCGGCAGCCCGCCGGGCGGGCAACTGGGCCTGGAACGCCGCCTTCGTGGCCGGCGCCGCGACCGTCGGCGGCGCAGCCGGCCTCTCCTGGCTCAGCCGCTGGAAGGTGCGCGGCCTCCAACCTCACCCGGACCCCGCCACTGACTACGCCGGCGCCCTCGAACGCATGCTGCGGATGGAGTTCCTGGACGACGGCTCGATCAGCCCGGTCTGCCGCACGCGCGGGCTCCTGCACGGCCGGCGCACCGAGCACGCCGTCATCCTGGTGCACGGCCTGACAAACTGTCCGCAGCAGTGGGCACCGTTCGCCGAGCTGCTCTACGCGCGCGGCTGCAACGTCTTGCTGCCGCGCATGCCACGCCACGGCCTGGCGGATCGCATGACCACCGAGCCGAAACGCCTGCGCGCCGAGGAGCTGCGCGACTTCGCGGACCGGGTGGTGGACATCGCCGCCGGCCTGGGCGAGCGCGTGACGTTCGTGGGCCTCTCGGCTGGCGGGATCGTCGGAGCGTGGGTCTCGCAGCACCGGCCAGAGGTGACCAAATCGGTGCTGATCGCGCCGTCACTCGGGTTCGGACAGTACGGCGAGTGGCTGCAACTGGTCTTCATGAACCTGATGCTGCACCTGCCAGACGTCGAGACCCACCACTTCCGCCGCACCGAGCGGGCCATGCCGTACGCCTACGTCGGCTGGTCAACACGCGCGCTCGGGGAGGTGCTGCGGCTCGGCGTCGCGACGGCCCGCGACGCCGTGCGGCAGCGGCCGGCGACGCAGCACCTGATGGTGGTGACGAACGCCAACGACATGGCCGTCAGCAATCAACTGACGCGGCAGCTCGTCTCGATCTGGCAGTCGCGCGGGCTGCGGCGCGTCGAGTACTACGAGTTCGACAAGGCGCAGCAGCTCGAACACGACCTGATCGACCCGAACAACCCGAAGCAGCGCGTCGATCTGGTCTACCCGATCCTGCTGGACCTGATCACCCGCGAAGACCAGGCGAAGCCGCTGCTGATCCTGCCGTGACGCTCCTGGCACGCGACGCCTATCCATCGAATCGAGCGACGGTCAGTGTGGCGTGCGCTCGCTCCGTCGCGCCTGCGCCGAGCTTCAGGATCTCGGTATCCTGGTGGGGCAGGCCGGCCGTGGCGTCTTCGTGGCCGATCTCGCCAACGGCGTCCCCGAGGTCCCCGGCGAGCGCCGCACCATCATCCACGGGCTGCTCAGCCGCCCCATCTCCCACGCGCTCAGCCTCGGCTTCAGCCAGCAGGAGATCACCGCGACGGCCAGGTAGCTGGTGATCGGGCGCAGCCGAGACGGACGCCCGCCGCACATCGCCCGACGAGGTCAGCAGCCAGGCGCCCTTGAGGCACGAGCATCCCCGCCTTGTCATCCCGACCCCATTCGGCACGCTCAGGGCAAGCTACGCGAGGCACGACCACCACGATGGGGAAGGATCCCTCGACTGCGTTCGCAAGCTCACGTCGCTCGGGATGACGGGGTGAAAGGTCGCAAGCCCCGCCCCGAGCCTGCCGAGGCGGTCACTTCGCTCGGGATGACGGGAGTGAGCACGCTCACTTCGCTCGGGCGACGGACCGGGGCTGGCTGAGGGCCTCCGGGGGGGTTACTCGCCCTCGATCTCCGAGGCCTCGACGCTGCCATCCGCCAGCAGACGGCCTTCCACCTCGACACGCGCTCCGAGGGCGACGCGTGCATCCTTCTGATCGATCTCCGTCAGATCGGTGACGCGGACGATGCGCCCGCCGACCTGCCACTCGCCGAGCAGGCCGTCCGCCGGCATCGCCTCGACAAACCCCTTGAACTCGTGCTCCTTGTCGGCCGCGAACGCCTGCTGGAGCTGCTGCGCCCCCAGCCCGCCGAGCGCGCCCATCGAGAGCACCAGCGCGACGGCCGCCACCGCCAGCATCCGCCCATGCCGCAGCCAGGCCGGGGCGGCCGACGCCGGCGCGACGGTCTGCGGAGGAACGATGGTCGGCATGTGGGCCTCGGGCGGCGGGAAGCCGTGGCGGACCTGGACCGTCGCCAGGATGTCGCCGGAGCGGGCCACCAGCGAGCGGTTCGGCTCCTCGGCAACCACCTTCCAGCCGCCGACGGCCAGGGACGTGCGCATCCCCGCCAGCCCCTCGCGCGCGGCATCAGGCGTCAGATACGGGATCACCGTGCGCTCGCCATCCGTCTTCCGAACCACCAGATAAGGCATCGCGTCCTCCTTATGTGCCGGCGAGACGACCGCATCGTGTCTGGCGCCGCGTGCTGCGAATCCCAGGGTGTCACTGACAAGGATAGCCGGTTCCTCAGATCAGGATGTGGGTTTCTGGCGCGCGGTGTCAGCACATCCGCGTGGGCGATTGGCTCGGGCGCCTCGTACGCGACGCCGCTGG
The DNA here is from genome assembly GCA_020850535.1 of Chloroflexota bacterium. Classification (NCBI taxonomy): domain Bacteria; kingdom Bacillati; phylum Chloroflexota; species Chloroflexota bacterium. The sequence goes on along the minus strand of JADZEM010000135.1, from coordinate 1,338 downwards.
TGGCTGGTGAGGCCGCGCTGATCCGCGGCGTCCGTCGCGACGCCAGCCCGGCCCAGGTGCAGGCGATCATCCAGAGCACGGCGGACAACGTGTCGTCGGCGAACGGCGGCTCGAACGTCAAGCGGGTCAACGGGTTCAACGCGGTGAAGTCGGCGGCCGGCCTGTGATGCTGGGGCAGGCGGTGAGGGCCTTGGGGTGAGCGCAGCATGCGTGGGCCTCGCGTGAATCTTCATCAGCCCCGCCGAGGCTGCCCGCCGACCCGCTGCGCGCGACACCCTCCTACGCTGCGCGCGACACCCTCCTACGTGGTGAAGGTCACCGTCAGCGGCGTCACGCCGAGGCCGTCGAACGAGGTGCTCCAGGTCTCTCCCGGCTGGACCGGCATCGCGGCCGTCAGCGTGCCGGTGGTCACGATCTCGCCAGCCTGGACCGGCTCGAACTGTGGCTGATCTCGCAGGACCGTCAGCAGGTGCTTGAGCGCCAGCAGCGGCGAGTCCAGCACGTTGAAGCCTCCCCCCGCCGCCACGGCCTCGCCGTTCTTCGAGAGGGTGATCCTGAACGTCCGCAGCGCCTGCACCAGCGCGTCGGGATCGCCGAGATCCGCGATGCGGTGCCGCGGCCCGTAGATCAGCGCGCCGTGCAGCCCGAACGCCGCTGCCGTGTCAGCCGCCTTGAACTTCCAGTCTGGAAAGTGGCTCTGCACCAGCTCGATGCTGTGGGCGACCCAGTCGATGCTCGCCAGCAGCTCGCGCTCCGACGCGTCGGCGGACGGTGCGCTCCTGAAGTGGAACAGGATCTCCGGCTCGATGCGCGGCTGGGCCAGGCGGCCGATCCGCTGGGTGCACGGCCCGGCCCCGACCTCGCGGACGGTCGAGTCGTACATGTGCGCCCACATCGGGGTGTAGACGCCGTACTCCGGCCAGATCGTCCGGTTGGTGAACCCGATCTTGCGGCCAACGGGGCGCTCGCCGCGCGCCACCCGCCGCCGGAACAGCTCGGCGTTGACCTCGTAGGCCTGGGCGTTGTCGAAGGCGGGATCGCGGTCGGTGAAGGGCGTCTGAATCAGCACGTTGCGGTCGAGCGCGTCGAGCAGCTCGGTGGCCAGGGCATCGGTGCTCATGGGAACTCCGAGGTCGTGGATCGTGGATCGTGGATCGTGGATCGTGGATCGTGGAAGCATACCGGCTGACGCGCGCCGCTGCGATGGAGTAAAAAACGCAACTCCCCATGTCATCCTGAGCGCAGCGAAGGATCTCACCCGCTGACCGTCACGGTTGGGAGATCCTTCACGTCGCTCGCAAGCTCGCTCGTTCAGGATGACAGACGCTTTGCTGACCG